>CAIOCH010000030.1 GCA_903856525.1 uncultured bacterium
GAGGACGGCCGGCAGCTCACGCTGATCCGCAGCGCGAACTACCCAGGCATCCTGGCCGAGCTGGTCTCCCAACTGCCCATGGACCGCTCGCTGCGCGCGGCCAAGATCCACTCGAGCTTCGACGGGAGGCTGGTGCTCGACACCTTCGTCTTCGGCGACCCCGAGCCCTTCGACAGCCGCGATCCCCGCCAGTCCGGCAAGCTCACCGACACCATCCGCTACGCCAAGGATCAGAAGCTCGACTGGACGCCCGACCAGATCTCGAACTACTTCGCCGGCTGCAGCGCCGAGTACGTGCTCACCTGCACTCCCCTGCGCGTGGCCGCGCACTGGAAGCTCTTCAGCCGCGTGAGCGGCACCGACGGCACGATCGTCGAGCTCGAGGCCGAGAGCCACCAGACGATGAGCCGCATCGTCGTGGTCGTGGAGAACGCGCGCACGCGCACCATGCTCGAGCGCTGCGCCACGATCCTCGCGCGTCACCACATCTCGATCCACCGCGCGTACCTCGACATCATCAAGGACGGCAAGGGCGGCTCGGTGACCTTCGTCGGCTTCGTGGTCCAGGACCACAACGGGCGCGCGCTGGCGCCCGCGAGCTCGGAGTGGGCGGAGGTCGTGCGCGACCTGCGCCGCATCAAGTGGGTCGACGACAAGGCGCTGTCGCTTGCAGGGCGCTGGCCGACCATCTCCATCGACCGCTGCGAGGCGCTGATCGCGCTCTGCAACCTGGCCCATCAGGTGCTCTCGCCGCAGAACCGCCATCTGTGGACGCGCGAGCGCATCCAGGGATACGCAGAGGAGTCGATGGCGGCATCCATGCTGGTGGTCGAGCTGCTGCTGGCGCGCTTCGATCCGGCCAAGCCGATGCAGGACGCCCAGTTCGCGGCGGCACGCCAGCGAATCGAGACCGAGATCGCGCGCGATCCGAACGAGATGCACCGCACCGTGCTCACCAAGCTCCTCGAGGCGGTCTGCGCGACGCTGCGCACGAACTACTTCCTGCCCGACCGCTTCGCGCTCTGCCTGCGCATCGACCCGGCGTACCTCGCGAACGCCGAACGGCCCGAGCGCCCGTACGCGACCTTCTTCGTGCACGGCCGCGGATTCGACGGCTTCCACAACCGCTTCCAGGACATCGCGCGCGGCGGCCTGCGCGTGATCCGCACGACCAATCCCGCGCAGCACACGCGCGAGAGCGAGCGCCTGTTCGACGAGGTCTACGGCCTCTCGTGGGCGCAGCAGCTCAAGAACAAGGACATCCCCGAGGGCGGCGCCAAGGCGGCGATCCTGCTCGAGCCAGGCGCGACCGTCGACCGCTGCGTGAAGGCGTTCGTGAACTCGATCCTCGACCTGATCGTGCAGGTGCCCGAGGTGCGGAAGCTCGTGGTCGACCGGCTCGGCAAGGACGAGCTCATCTACCTCGGGCCCGACGAGAACATCACCCCCGCCCACATCGTGTGGATCGTCGACCGCGCGCGCGTGCGCGGCTACTCGATGCCGACCGCGTTCATGAGCTCGAAGCCGGGCGCGGGCATCAACCACAAGGTCTACGGCGTCACCAGCGAGGGCGTGAATGTGTTCCTCGACGTGGCGCTGCGCTCGCGCGGGATCGATCCGCGCAAGCAGAAGTTCACCGTCAAGATCACCGGCGGACCCGACGGCGATGTGGCGGGCAACATGATGCGCATCCTCGACCGCGACTACGGCAGGAACGCCGTGATCGTGGGCGTGGGCGACGGCTCCGGCTGCGGCGAGGACCCCGAGGGCCTCGACCACGCCGAGCTCCTGCGCCTCTTCAAGGAAGGCCTGCCGATCGCGAGCTTCGACAAGCGGAAGCTCTCGCCAAAGGGCCGCGTCGTGTCGGTCGACGAGCCCGAGGGCGCGCAGCTGCGCAACACCATGCACAACCGCCTGGTGACCGATGCGTTCGTACCCGGCGGCGGCCGCCCCGCGACCATCCACGAGGGCAACTGGCAGGAGTTCCTCACCGCCGACGGCAAGCCGAGCGCGATGGTGATCTCGGAGGGCGCGAACCTGTTCCTCACGCCGGGCGCGCGCGAAGAGCTCTGCAAGCGCGGCGCGACCGTGATCAAGGACTCGTCGGCCAACAAGTGCGGCGTGATCTGCTCGAGCTACGAGATCAGCGCCTGCATGGTGCTGTCGGACGACGAGTTCCTGTCGATCAAGGACACCTATGTGTCGCAGGTGCTCGATCGCCTGCGCGAGCTCGCGCGCGTGGAGGCGGAGTTCCTCATGCGCGCGGCCAAGACCCACCCGGGCATGTCGCTGCCGAAGATCTCGGTGGAGCTGTCGAAGGTCATCAACACGACGGCTGCGGCGATCGCTGCGGGCGTGCCCGGCTGGCCCGCAGAGGACCGCGAGCTCGCCAAGCAGATGATCCGCGACCACCTGCCCAAGGTCCTCTTCGAGTTCGCCGGTGACCGCGTGTGGGCGAGCCTCCCCGCGTCGTACCAGACGTGGATCATCGCCAACCGGCTCGCGAGCTCGATCGCATACCGCGAGGGCATGGACTTCTTCGACGGCTGCTCGTCGACGGAGATCGCCGACCTCGCGCGCCGCTACATGAAGAGCGACCTCGCGAACCGCGACATCGTGGCCAAGGTGCGCGCCTCGGCGCTCGCCGACAAGGACCACATCGCGGCGCTGCTCGAGCGCGGCGGCGCGCGCGCGGGAATCTGACCGGGAGACCCCGAACGCAGGAATCACGCGGCATCGGCCGCGCGGGCGACTCGGTCACCCCGCGACGACCGCCTACTTGCGCAGCGATTCGAACTCGATCGCGAGCGGGTGCTCGGCGCCGAGGATGCGCGCATCGTCGACGAGCTGCCGCTGGTCGAGCAGCTCCTGCGCTGCCTGCGCCGAACCGAGCGCGTCCATGGCGCGGGCGAGGATGATGGCGCACTCGAGGCGCTCGCGGAAGCGCGACTGATCGCGCTCGTACGCCTTGAGCACCGCGGGCAGCGACTCGTAGATCGGCGCGAACCGGCGGGCGGCGAGCTGGGCGCGCGCGAGCACGACCTGCTCGTTCATCCAGCGCGGCGCATCGTTCCGCGGCGTGCCCATGGCATCCAGCATGCGCATGCGCGTCTCGCGCAGGCGCAGCGCGACCAGAGGCGCCTGCGGCAGTTCCTTGACATCGAGCGCCGCCAGCGCCTTGGCGCGCGCATCGAGCAGATCGACCGCCTGCTGCGTGCGCCCGAGCTCGAACTGCACCTCGGCGAGCTCGAGTTCCACGGCGGCGGCCTCGAGCGGCGTGCCGTCCTTGAGGATCTCGAGATCGGCGTCGGAGAGCAGCACCGCCGCCTCGGCCAGACGCGTGGCATCCCGATCGATCTCGGAGAGCAGGACGAGCGTGAGCGCGAGACGCCGCCCCCCCACCTCCTTGCGCGCGGCGCGGGCCTCGGTGGCGAACTTGAGCGCATCGGCCTTGAGCGCGGCATCGACCTTGGGATCGACGAAGGGAAGCCGCCGCGAGGCCCACATGAGCTGCGCCACGGCGTGCAGGGCATCGCCCAGCGTGGCGCTCGACGGTTCCAGCACCGCCTTGGCGCGCCCGAGGAAATCGGTGGCGAAGGTGAGATCGCGGTACAGCTCGCCCGCCCCGGCCGCCGATGGCTCGCGCGCGATCGACTCGACCACCGCCAGTGCGACCGCGAGGTACTTCTCCTCGGGCAGCGCCTTGGAGAGGTCCTCGAGCGCGCCGCCCCGCAACGCCTCGCGGGCAAGCGCGGTGGTCGATCCACCGAGCTCGATCTGCGAGCTTCGCAGGAAACTGCCGATGAGCGCGTCCGCGGCCTTCTCGCTGCGGGCGCGCGCATCCTCGACGCGCTGCGCAGCGGCCCGGGCGGCAGTGACCTCCGCCTCGACGGAGCTGATGCGGCCGGCGGCATCCGCAGCGGCAGCCTCCGCCGCCTTCTTTTCGGCGAGATAGCGCACCTCGGCGTCGGCGCGCGCCGAGCGCTCGTCCTCGAGCCGCGTCCAGAGCCAGGCACTCGCAGCGACACCGAGCGCAGCGACCGCCGCAAACCCGATCGCCACCACGGGCGCCCCGCGCCTCTGCGGCTCGACATCTCCCAGCAGTGCGCGTCGCTCCTCGTAGCTCATCGTCCAGACTCCTCTCGACGAGCCGCGAAGCTGCAGGACTCCGCGAACCCAACTCGGCCTATGCAACACGACCTGAGGTCAACACCACCTGAGAGGTCGACACCACCTCAGGCCAACACCAACACGGGTCAACACCACCAAGGCTTGGCGGCGGGCTCGCTGATGACCGCCTCCGCGAGGAACGCGGCGGCGCGCTCGAGGCCTTCCTCGATCGACATGAGCGAGTCCTCGTGCTCGATCGACAGCACATGGTCGTAGCCATGGCGGCGCAGCATCGACACGAACGGCTTCCAGAACTCGTGCCCGTGACCGTAGCCGCAGGTGCGGAAGTTCCACGCGCGGTTCTTGAGATCGGTGTACGGCCGCGCGTCGTTGTAGCCGTTCACGCGGCCCTGGTGCGGATGGAGCTCGGTGTCCTTGGCGTGGCAGTAGAAGAGGAGCCCTGCCTCGCCGAGCACCCGCGCGCTCTCGATCGGGTCGATGCCCTGCCAGAAGAAGTGCGAGGGATCGAGGTTTGCGCCCAGGATGGGCTTGCCCTTGAGTCCCGACCCCTTCATCGACGCCTCGCTGAGGCGGATGAGCGTGTCGGGGTTGTAGACGCAGAAGCCGGGGTGGGCCTCCCACGCGACCTTGACGCCGTGCTGCGCGCACAGGCGGGCCTGCGTGGACCAGTACGGGATGAGCACCTGCTTCCACTGGTAGTCGAGGATGGCGCTGTAGTCGGGCGGCCAGGCGCAGGTGACCCAGTTGGGCATCTTGTCGGTCTTGGAGCCGCCGGGGCAGCCCGAGAAGGTGATGACGACGTCGGTGCCGAGCGCAGGGGCGAGCTTGACGGCGTTGACGAAGTCGCGGTGGTCGGCGGTGGCGTGCTTCTTGTCGGGATGCACGGGGTTGCCATGCACGGCGAGGCCGGAGAGCGCGAGGCCGTGGTCCTTGAGGATGCCCTTGATGCGGTCCTGCTCCTTCTTGGAGGCGAGCACCTTCGCGGGGTCGAAGAACGGCTTGCCGGGATAGGCGCCGACGGGGAGTTCGATCGCATCGAGACGGATCTCCGCGCAGTACGCGGCCACGTCTTCGAGTTTGCGGCCGGCAAAGAGTGCTGCCATCACGCCGAGCTTCATGGGGTCGTCCTCTTTCTCGTTCGGGTCGGGGTCGGATCCGCGCGACGGCGGGTCACCAGCGCCGCAGGGCGGGGCGGGACCGAAAACTACCACCGAACGGTGCGCGGCGCGCGGGTTTCGCGCGGGAACTTCGCGGGCTACGCGTCGGATGCTCGGCGCGGACCGTACGATGGACGGCCCATGACGCCGTGGACCACGACACTCGCCGCCATCGCAACGATGCTTGCGCTGCAAGCCGAGCCGCCCGTCGCACCACCTCCGGCTCCGCAGGAGCCAGCCACGGGACCAACCGCGGAGCCAACCACGGAACCGAATCCGGAACCGAACGCGGAGCCCGCGCAGGAGCCGCCCGCGGCTCCGCCGGACCAGCCCACGGCTCCGCCGGCTTCACCCACGGCTCCGCCGTCTTCGCCCACGGCTCCGCCTGCTTCACCCACGGCTCCGCCTGCTTCACCCACGGCTCCGCCGTCGACCCCGCCGACGGTCGCGCCGCAGGATCCGCCACCGGGAACCGAGCCCTCCCCCATCAACCCCGCGGGCATCCCCACCGAGGATGTCATGCCCCCCGAGGCGCACAAGCGCGCCTACATCGTCATCGACCGCGTCTCGGTCGCGGCGGGGCTCATCGAGTCGGAGGATGAGAACGTCATCATCCTGCGCGATGAGAAGGGACGCATCAAGAGCTTCTCCAAGAACCGCGTGGTCTCGATCACCTACCTGCTCGAGGGCCCCGTTGGTCGCCGCGTGAAGGTCGTGTTCAACGACGGCCGCATCCTGGTGGCGACCCTCATCGCCGACGGTTTCGAGTTCGTCGAGGTCGAGATCTCCGGCATCAAGACCAAGTACCCGCGCGAGGCGGTGCTCGATGTGCGCCCGTACCCCACCGATCGCGAGCTGTACGAGCGCTTCCGCACCGTGCTCGAGCCTGATCAGTACTCGGCCCGCTACACGCTGGCGCTGTGGCTCTACAACAAGAAGATGTACGACGAGGCGAAGCAGGAGCTGGAGAGCCTGCTCGAGGCGACCAACCACTACGAGGCACGCCAGCTGCTCAACGAGGTCTCCGCGCAGATCAAACTGCTCGAGAGCTCGCGCGGATCGAAGCGACCCGTGTCGGGTGGCGGCGAGGATGGCGGCCGGCGGCCCAAGGATGACCAGGCAACGCTGTCGGGGCCGATGGCGAGCCCGCTGCTCACCGATGCCGACGTGAACCTCATCCGCGTGTACGAGCTCGACACGGCCAATCCGCCGCGCCTGCAGGTGCCGCGCACGCTCATCCAGACCATGCTGGAGAAGTACGCCGACAGCGAGCTCATTCCCGCCAAGAGCGCCGAGAAGAACGCGTACTTCTCCAAGGAGCCCATCGACATCGTCAAGACGCTCTTCGCCCTCAAGGCGCGCGAGCTCTATGGCGAGATCGAGGTGCTGGGCGAGCCGGAGTCGCTCAACCTCTTCCGTCTGCGGGTCCACAACGCGTGGCTGATCGCGAACTGCGCCACCAGCAAGTGCCATGGCGGTGCCGATGCCGGGCGGTTCTTCCTCCACAACCGCGACTGGAAGGACGACAACGTCCGCTTCACCAATCTCATGATCCTGCTGCGCACCAGGATCGACACGCTGCCGCTGATCGACCCCGAGAAGCCGACCGACAGCCTCATCTTCCAGTTCGCCCTGCCCAAGACCGAGGCCCGCAGGCCGCACCCCGACGTGCGCGGCTGGTCACCGGTGCTCACGAGCGGTCGGCGTGGGCTGCAGGAGGATTTCGTCGACTGGCTACGCTCCATGCGCATGCCCCGCGGGGACTATCCCGTGGAGTACACGCCACCCAGCCTCAAGTCGGCGGACCGGCCGGTCCAGAGCGGCCCGGACCGCTGAAGCGACGTGGGGCGCGCTCGCCGCCGCTGTGGGGCGCGCCTGCCACGCCGCGTGCGGCGGGCCTCGCCCCGTTCTCGCCCCGCGCACAGGCTTCCGTTACACTGCCCCGCCCGCCGCGGAAGCCCGCTGCGGGATGTCTTTCCGTCCGTTCACTTCAGGACCGTCCCCATGGCGTCAACCCTTTCGTTCGTCTCCTCGCGCCCGCTCGCCACGCTCGTTGCCGGCTGCATCGCCTCGGTGCTGCTCGTCGCCTGCGAGGACCCGGCGGTCGAGAAGCAGCGCGTCTTCGAGCGCGAGTTCAACGAGGTCACCACCGCCTACGCCACCACGCTCGGCGGACGGCCCGACCTCCTCTCGGGCGAGCCGACGGATGAGTCGATCAACGCGCTGCGCCAGGTGGGCGAGCGGGCCAAGCAGCTCACCATCGGCACGCCGGGACAGATCAACGCGGCGCGCGGCCTCGCGGCCAGCGTCTACCGCACGACCGCGGCCATCGAGATCGCGCGCGCCAAGACCATCGAGTCGGCGCTCGATGTCGAGCGCCGTCTGGCGATCGGCTACGGACAGATCGCCGCCGACCTCGAGGCGATCGCCGATGCGGCGCAGAACCTCGACCTCGGCGAGGCGCGCGGCACCGCGACGGGCAGCCGCGATGCGGCGGCGCGCGCGGCGCGGGAGTCGCAGGAGAAGGTGCGCGGGCTCGAGGGTCCCGCATCGGAGCTCAACGGCAAGATCGCGCGCGGGACGGCGCGGCTGAACGAACTCGGCCAGGAGGTCGCCGTGCTGCTCCGCAAGGCGCGCGAGCTCACCCCCTCCGCGGGCCTCGAGTTCGTGGAGCAGGCCTCCAACATCAAGGCCGAGGCACGCACGCTCTCCCTCAAGACCTCGAACGACCAGATCGAGGCCGCCAAGCTCACCGGCGAGGCCACCGTGGAGAGCGCCAGCCTGCGCGGCCACCAGGCGCTGCAGTCCTCTGCGACCGCCGCGCTGGAGCTCCTCAACAACTTCGACGCCGACCTCGACAGCCAGGCAGCCAAGGCGCGCGAGATGGCGGCTGAGATGCGCCGCAGCGCCGAGTCGCTCATGAAGTCGATCGCCGACACGCGCAACGGCTCGCTCAAGGCTGCCTACGCCGCGGCGGAGACGGACCTCGCCAACTGCAACGCCGACGCCGACAGCGATGCGCTCCGCTGGACCATCGCGTCGGAGGAGCTGCGCATGTACGGCGCCCAGGTCGACGGCCTCGTGGCGCACGGCCGCGCGTTGGGGGGCATGGGTGGGGCTGGACTCGCCGAGATCAAGACCGCCGCACAGACCGCCATGGCCACCCTCAAGGAGAAGGCGACCGCCGCGAGCGACACCTTCGCCAGCATGGGCGAGGATCCGTCGGTCGCGGGGCTCAAGGCGTACGCCGACAGCATGAAGAAGCTCGCGGAGAGCTCCGTCGACAGCCTGATGGCGCCGCCGAAGGTCGCCGATGCCGCTGCACCGAAGGCCGGCGCCAAGTCGGGCTCCAAGTCGAGCGGCCGCTCGATGTCGGGCGCATCGGGCGCGCGCGTGGACGATGTCGAGGCGTTCGTGGCGCAGATGAACGACGCCGACCCCGTGACGGCCGCCGAGATGATGCTGTCGGTGATGGACGACTCGACCGCGGAGGGCAAGGCCATCAAGTCGATGACCAGCCAGACCCTCGGCGCGATGGGCGACCTCATGAAGGCGATGATCGAGACCTGGGGCGAGGATTCGCTCGCGAAGCTCGGGCCCGCTGCAGGTGCAGGCATGGGTTCGAAGTCCGACTACAGCAAGAAGTCGATCAGCGATGACGAGGCCGTGTTCGTGGATGACGAAGGCCAGGAGCTGATCTTCCGCAAGACGAGCGCCGGCTGGAAGAACGATGTCGCCGCCTCGATGCCGCCCGAGCAGCTCGAGCAGGTCAAGCAGATGGGCCCGATGCTCGCCATGATCATGGCGCCCATGAGCAAGGCGGGCAAGGCCGTGGCCGTGCGCATCCGCGCCGGCGAGTTCAGCAGCCCCGAGGAGGTGGCCGCCGCGCTTGCCGAGGAGATGCAGAAGTCGGGTGGCGGGCTGTTCGGCGGCGGACGCTGAGCGGTCCTTCAACGGACGAGATTCCACGACGGGTGGCCCGTGCTCTGTGCCGGGTCGCCCGTCGTTCGTTTTGACGATGGTTTGCGACTCGGCGTCGATGCGGGGTGGCGCGGGTGTGGGTGCCGCGCGGGGGACTTCCGCATGGGGGCGTACTCCCGCAAGGCATCCTCGCGCGGCGTTCCCATGGCGCAAATTGATCGCGTGCGACACGGGGCATGCCGATACCCTCCTGCAGCGGACAGTCTGTCCGATCCTGTCGCCTGATCCCCTACCCGTCCGAGCCGCGCCGATGTCGAGCACTCCCCCCACTCCTCCCATCCCGCCGCGCGCGCCCGAGCATGAGCGGTTCGTGCAGCGTCCGACGGCTCCGGCCGCTGCGGGCATGGCCGGTCACGGCTCATTTCCCGTGCCCGGCGGTCGCAAGCCGGCGAGCGGATGGGTGATCATGGGGCGCATCAAGGCGGGCATGGTGGTGTTCACGGTGCTTCTGGCGATGGTCGCCTGCGTGGGCCTGCACCCCGTGCTCGGGAACATCGTCAAGGACCAGGGAGTCAAGGTCGAGGGCCTGGGAGCGGTGTACATGGCGTACCCGTGGCTCGGGGTCCTGCTCGGACTGCCCGCACTCGCGTGCTGCGTGCCGCTCTTCCGCGGCGGCTCGCGCACGATCCTCTGGATGTCGCTGGCCACGCTGCTGGCGCTGCTTCCGTTCGCGCTGCTCTTCATGGGGTTCCTGGCCGTGGTGGCGCCGCTCTACGACATTGCCGTGGTGTGAGTGGCGGCGGTGATGACTGCGCTTGAACCGTCATGACTGCGACGCGACCGTCCGATCACGATCCGAACGCGGGCGATGCGCCCGGCCGCGATGCGATCGCGCTGCGCGACGCGATCGAGGCCCGCGCGCGCGAACTCGGCTTTGCACTCGTGGGTGTGACGCGTGCGGCCCCGAGCGCGCACCGCGACGCGCTCGAGCGGTGGATCGCCGCGGGCAAGCACGGCGAGATGCAGTGGATCGCCGAGCGGGCGGCGGAGGCGTGCGACGTGCGAACGCTGCTGCGCAACGCCCGCACCGTGATCTCGGTGGGCGACCGCTACCACGATGGGCGGCCTGATCGCGTGGACGCTGCCAGCGCACGCGGAAGGATCGCGCGCTATGCGCGGGGCAAGGACTACCACGATGTGATCCGCGACAGGCTGCGCAGGCTGGGGCGGTTCATCCGCGAGCGGGTGCCGGGATGCCAGACGCGGCTCACGGGAGACATCCATCCGATCCTCGAGCGCGAGCAAGCGGCGCGGGCACTGCTGGGGGCGATCGGCAAGCACACGCTGCTCATCCGCCCGGGGCTCGGGAGCTACTACCTGCTGGGCGAGATCATCACGGATGCGGAGGTCGCGCCGAGCGATCGGGCGGGTGGTGGCCGGGGCGGCTTCGAGGTCGATCGTGGCTTGCCTGTCCAAGATCGCGGCTTGCCTGTCCAAGATCATGGCTTGCCTGTCCAAGATCGCGGCTTGCCTGTCCAGGATCGCGGCCACACCGACATCTGTGGCGGCTGCACCCGATGCATCGACGCCTGTCCCACGAAGGCGATCACGCCGTGGTCGGTCGATGCGAGGCGGTGCACGGCGTACCTCACGATCGAGCACCGCGGGGCGATCGCGCCCGAGTTCTTCGGGGCCACGGGCGACTGGTGGTTCGGCTGCGACATCTGCCAAGAGGTCTGTCCGCACGCGCAACCGACGCGGGCATCGCGTCGTGCGGGGACCAATCCACAACTGGCGCCCAGGCTCGATTCGGTCGACCTGCTGGAGGTCCTCGGGTGGACCGAGCAGGACCGTGCGCGCCTGGTCGTGTCCAGCGCGCTCAAGCGGGCGAGCCTGGCCATGATGAAGCGCAACGCCCTGCTGGCGCTCGCGAGCATTGCGCGCCGGGATCCGTCGCTGGCGATGGCCGTGGGCGTGCGTGCGCGAGATATCGCCGCCGATCAGTCCGAGGATCCGATCGTGCGCGCCGCTGCGGAGGCACTCATGGCCGCCCGCGGCGGCGCGGGATGAACGCGCGACCTCCGCGGGGCGGGGTCCGCGGATCACTCCACCGAGGGCGCGGCACCGGATCCGCCCACGAACCGCTGCACATCGCGCAGGTCGACCCAGCCGTCGCCGTTCAGGTCGGCGACGGCGAGTTCGCCGAGACCGCACCGGCGGAGTTCCTTGACGCTCACACGCTCCACGCTCGGCGGTGCGGCGGCACCTGCAGCGCACGACTCGCCCGACTCGAAGAACGCGAGGCTGATGAACGAGAAGTCGACCGTGTCGATGCGCGCATCCGCGTTGAAGTTGGCGGCCTGATCGGGCGACCGCACGAAGCTCGAGGCGTTGCTGCGCGAGGCGACGAAGATGCTGAAGTCGTAGATGTCGACGGCGTTGCTGTCGTCGCAGTCGCCTTGGCGGAGCATCGTCGACACAGCGAGCCGGTTGCCCGCCACGACCGGCGTCATGGCCGCCGCAAGCGAGTGGTCGATGCTCTTGACGGCGATGCAGTCTTGCGTCGCGCGGGGCGAGACCTGCAGGCCGGTGAGGGTAACCGAACTTCCCAGCTGCCCCGCGGTGGTGCGGGGGAAGGTCACGGGGATGTCCATGCTCCACGGCTCGGTGCCGCCCGCGCCATCGATGCGGATGACACGCGTGGTGGGTCCCTGCAGGAATCCGCCGAGCGCGATGGTCACATCGAGCAGTTGGTAGTCGCCGACCACGATGGTTCGTTCGGCGCGCGCCACATTGCCGCTCGCGTCGGACGCGGTCCACGTGACGAGCGTGGAACCGGTGGGGAACACTCCGTCGGCTGGCCAGGCGTGGACGGGGGCCGTCGCGCCGGGGTAGAGGATGTCGAGCACCACGGGGAGACCACCGCCGCAGAGATCGGACGCCGTGACCGAGGGCGTCGTTGCGATGAAGGCGCCCTGCGCACGGCCGACATCGGTGGGAACCTCCGCGATCGCCGCGGGGATACCCGTCATCACGGGTGGCAGTGTGTCGAGGTCGGCGTTGTCGCGGTCGACGGCGACCGGGACCACGACTTCACCGTCCATTCCGGGAAGGCGCGCGGCCAGGAGGTTGCCGAACGGTCCGAAACTGGTGAACCCGAGCAGCGAGGCACGCCCGCAGAGCGGCGCCTGCTTGATCGCGAACACGAGATCGACGAGACCCGCGGCGGCACCCGTTGGCTCCGCGTCGGGACCCACGCCGATGGCATAGCGCAGCGTGCCGAGGTCGTTGTCGATCATCGTGGCGATCGGCATGTTCAGCGGGCCGCCCTCGATGGGCTGCACCGCCACCAGCTCGAGCCACTCCGTATCGAAGTACATCGCCAGCTGCAGGCCGGTGAACACCATGCCGGGAGCAAGCGCTTCGGATGTCTGGACGCGGACCACGAACGGCGCATCGGTCGCGGGGAGCGCGAGCGGAGCGAGCGAGAGGACGACCTCGCCGTCGGCGCAGTCGGGCGTGCCGCTGGCATCCGAATCGGTCTCAGGCGAGCCGCAGCCGCAGTACCCCGGGGTGCGCTTGGCGGGATCGGACGGACAGATGTCGCCGCGCTGCGCGATCCCGCACGGTGCGGGGACGTTCGAGCCGAAGCCGTCGCCGTCCGCGTCGACGTACAGGAAGCGCGTGTCATCGCAATCGAGGTTGGCGGCGATGCAGGCGTCGGCGGCGAAGCCATCGCCATCGGCATCGGTCGTGTCGCAGAAGGGATTGGAACCGCCGTTGGCCGCAACGAGCGCGGCGATCGCGGCATGCACCGCGGCCGTCTGCGCGCCGCTCATGCCCGCGGTGTCGAACCGGATCGTCGCGGATCCCGGCACCGCCATCGAGACGATCTCGCCGATCTGCGGCGCAGCGATGCCGGCATCGATGCGAATGGTGCCGATGATGGCGACGGTCGCGCTACCCGACACCGCGGCGCCCAGCTGCGCGGGCGACATCAGCGTGGCGTCGACGGTCACTTCGCCCGCAGATGCCTTGCCCACGAGCGCCGCGATGGTCTCGGGCGTGAGCGTGCGCGTCACCAGCAGGTTCTCCACGTGCGCCACGCAGTTGATCGCAGCGGCCACCTTGACCAGCTGCACATCGCCCATGAGTGCGGCATCGATCGTGACTTGTGCGCCGCCCACGAACGAGGTGAGGGGCTGCACGCGGCCGAGGATGGCCTCGATCTGCGCGGCATTGACATCGCGGCGGATGGTGAAGGTGCCGGTCACGCCGTTGGCGATGATGCCCGCGCAACGGTCACCCACCACGCACAGCTTCGACTGCGTCATGCCCGTGCCATCGACGGACGCCGCCGTGGCACCCGAAAGGAACGCATCGAGCGCGGCCTCGCTGAAACCCGCATCGGCGGCGGCGCGGGCGGCGTCGCAGGCGTAGGCGTCGTTGACGTCGGTCCACTGGTCGCCATCGTTGTCCGCCACCGTGCCCGCGGCGAGCGGACAGCGGTCCGACTCGATGGGCTGGCCGTCGCCATCGGCATCGCTGCCGGCCATCGGCTCGCCCGCCGCTTGGATGACGCACTGGGCGTAGCAGGTGAAGCTGCAGCCGGCGAAGGTCTGCGCGGTGGTGCTGGCGCTGAACGCGATCGAATCGCCCTCGGCAGCGAGCAGCGCGTTGAACTCCGCGGCGGGCATCTCGATCACGGATGTCCGCCAGCCACAGGCGAAGCTGCCACCGGGGGCGTTGGGCACCTCGATCTCGCGGGCGCCGATACGGAAGGTCACCACCTGGTTGGGCTGGAGCAGCGGTGCATCGACCGACGCGTGCACGCGCACGACGCTGCCCACCACCGCGGGTGCGAGCAGACGCTTGGAGATGGCGCCAGCGGCGGTGCCTCCGAACGGGACAAGCTCGATGGGAGGCGTGGCGACCGCACGCGGCTGGCGCAGCGCCACCTCTGCGGGACAGCCACCACTGGCGGCATCGCCGGCGATTCCCGGGCAGCGGTCGAGGCCATTCGGCACCATGTCGCCGTCATCGTCGGCGCAGGGGTCGCCTGCACCCACCAGGTCGCACGGCGCTCCCGCGGTGAAATCAGCCAGATAGGAGGCGACGGCGATGGTCACGTCGCCCCAGTCGCCGAGGGTGTTCTCACCAGGACAGTCGGGGTTGGCGAAATCCGTCGCCACGAAACCGATCGCGCCATTGCCCACGCGGGCGATCGCGGCGCCCGCGGCGTACATGTCGCCGTACAGGACTTCCGCTCCGGTCCAGCCACCGACGGGATAGACGCCCGCCTGGCTCCCAAGCGCGGGAGCCAGACCAGCGAGCGGCTGGGGAACCGCCGCGGCGCGGGGGAACGACTGCGCAAAGCTGCTGGCCACGCCCATCGGCCGCGTCGCCGGCAGAAGCGCACGGAGCAGGCGTTCGTCATGGTCCGCTGCGTCGCCGAGCACGAGCAGCCGACCGCCCGACTGGATGGCCGCGCGGAGTTGCGCGAGCTCGGCGTCGCCGAGTGCATCGACCAGCGCGGAGCTGGCCTGCTCCGGCACCACGACCGTCGTGCCCGACTGCAGCGCCGTGATCAGCACGCCGGACGCGAGTGACGGCATGGCGATGGCGCTGCCTGCGGGTGCGTCGAGTCGTGCGAGAAGATCGGCCGTGCCGCAGCCGCACTCGGTGGCAATGCAGGTGATGGCGGGATCGGTGAGCAGCAGGAAGCGCGGAGATCCGCCGGGCAGGCCCCATGCCGCACCGGCACCCAGGCCGAGGGCGGACGCTGCGGCGCCGAGGCGCATCATTGCGCCAAGCGACCGACGCGGTTCGGTTCGTGCAGACTGGGGGCGTGCGGGCATCATGGCGGGACCTCCACACCGGTCATGCCCGTGAACCGCACCAAGCGGAGCACGGCCAGCCGGCCGATTGCGCCATCCGCCTTGGACTCACCACGCGCGGGGGCGCGGCGAGCGTGAGGGTCCGGAAGAGGAAGCCGTGTCGACCCGGGGCTCACGCCATACGGAGCAGCGGACGAGCGGCATGCCTCTTCAGGACCGAACGCGACAACACCGCCCGCAGGCGGGAAGCGCGCGCTGCAGTCTTGCCCCGTTTCGGAGAGGTGCCACGTGCGCTGGTACGGATTTGGCGGAACCGCAGACCCGCGCGATAAACTAGATCACAAGCCGTTTAGAGGCGGCAAGTTACGGGGCGCCCGTCCCGCGCATCACGCGCACCAGCGTTGCCGCGGGAAGCCCATCGGCCACCCCTGCTCCTCCGCCGACCGCCGCGGCCGCTGCGAACCCGCTGCGCGCCGCACCCTCCATGGTGCTTGGCCAGCCCGTGTCGGTCCACTCTCCGGCAAGGAACAGGTTTGCGATGCCGCCCTTCAGGTCACCCGCCTCGACGGAGGTGCGCGGGCGGATGGCATCGATGCCTGGCGAGCTCGCGAAGGTCGCGCGCTTCTCGAGCACGGGGCGCGACCACGCGAGGTCGTCGTGCGTCACGCCGGGGATCGCCCACGAGACGTCCGAGAGGACGCGCGAGGTGATCTCCTCCTCGGACAGGCCGAGCCACCCATCCGCTGCCGACACGACCGCCTCGAGCCGTTGCGCGAACGGGGGTCCGCGGTCATCGTCACGGGGCGCATCGTGGGCGAACAACCAGTGCACCGCGCGCCCGGGCAGCGCCAGGTTCGGCGTGCGCATGACGCGGCGCTTCATCGCGAGGTGCACGCCGAGGATCGGAGAGAACCCGAACTGCTCCAAGCGACCGAGGCGCTTGTCGTACCCGCGCATGGTCGCGGAGCAGAGCCGCGCCAGCCGGTCGGGCGGCACCGCCGCGATGACCGCCTGCGCGGGCACGATGCCGTCGTCGCAGACCACCCCTGTGACGCGCGTGCCGTCGAACGCAAGCGCCTTGGCGCTGGTGCGGAGGCGCAGTTCGCCGCCCACCGCACCCAGGATCTCGCCGACGCGACGGTAGAGCCGCGCGAGCGGCACGCGGGAGACGCCCACCGCGCCGGCGAAGCGGTGCGCCAGCATGCCCTCGTCGAACACCTTGAGCGCGTGCGCGGCCTCGCAGCGCGCGCTCGGCAGATTGCAGGCGCTGAGCACCACGGGCTCCCAGAAGAGCTCGATCACGCGGGCGGGCTGCCGAGTTTGCGCCAGGAACTCGCCGAACGCGCGCCCTTGCCAGGCCACGCGGCCACGCGGGCCCATGCGCAGGATCACGAGGAACGCCCGCGCGATCGCCCGCTTCTCTGCGAGCGAGAACAACCGCATGCGCGCGAAGCTCGGCGCGTAGTGGAGCGGCGCCGGGAGCCACGGCGCGATCGACAGCCGGTCCATCGCGCCGCCGCCGCGCGCGAACCAGAGCGTCTCGTGCCAGTCGAGCTCGTCGAGCACGCCCAGCCGGTCGTACAGCTCGAGGATGTTGGTGCAGCAGCCCATGACCACATGCTGGCAGTTGTCGAGCTCCACACCGCTGCGCACGTCGTCGAAGCTCGTGGCGCGGCCGCCCAGCCGCGTGCGCGTCTCGATGAGCACGGGGCGCCAGCCGCTGTCGGCGGCGCGCACGGCGGCGGCGATGCCCGCCACGCCACCGCCGACGATGGCGACGGTGCGCGTGACGCCGCCGCGCGCCGATGCCGCGGCTCCGATCGGAGCGGTACGCGACACCGACTCGGCACGCGACGCCGGATCACTGGCGCTCACGGGACCGCTCCCAGCAACCCCAGCCGCGCGCGCAGCGCGATCCACGACTTCTCGAGCGCCGACAGCCGCACGCGCGACGCGAGCGCGCTGCGCGGATCACGCGCGATCCGCCGCAGGATGCCGCGGTAGATCCCGCTCATGGCCCGGAGGGTGGGCACCGCGGCGGGCGCCACCATGCCGTCGAGCGCGGCGCTCTCGGCGAAGATCCGCTCGGCGCGCGCGCACTGGATGTGCATGAAGCGCCGGCAGCGCGCATCGTCGGACCACGCGAGAAGCGACTCGATCGTCAGACCGTTCGCCGAGAGCTCATCCGCGGGGAGATAGCACCGGCCCCGCGCCTGGTCCTCGCGCAGGTCGCGCAGGATGTTCACCAGCTGGAACGCGATGCCGCGCTTGGTCGACAGTTCGCGCGCGATCCCCGCATCGGCACCCTCGCGCATGCCCCAGACATCGAGGCAGATGCGCCCCACCGTGGCCGCCACGCGGTCGCAGTAGCGCTCGACGTCGGCGGAGCCCTCGTAGCGCCGTGGCGCCAGGTCCATGCGCTGTCCCTCGATCGCGCCCAGGATGTCGGCGTGATCCACGGGAAAGGAACCCACCACCACCGCCAGTCCCGCGAGCACCGCGGCCTCGCGCGCATCCGCGCCATCCGCGGCACCGCCCGCAAGCACCGCGCGCGTGGCCGCCTCGAACCGCGCGAGCGCGGTGTCCTTGTCCGCCGGCGTGCGTGACTCGTTGTCGGCGAGATCATCGAGGACGCGCATCCACGCGTAGACCGCGTACAACGCCACCCGCTGCCGCTCGGGCAGCAGGCGGAGGCCATAGTAGAAGTTGCGCGCCTCGCTGCGCGTGATCTCGGCGCACGCGGCGAGCGCCTGCGCGGCGTTCACGCGGGCAGCTCCGCGGATGCGTGCGGTGCGGTGTCCGCGGTGGCATCCGCCGACGAAACCGGCCGCGGGTACCGCCCCGCCTCGGGATCGGGCTCGGGATCGACGATCCACTGGCTCGGCCCCGGAAGTCCCGGGCGGTATCCCGTGAAGCGCCGCATCGCGAGCGCCCGCAGCACCAGCGCCGCCTTGCGCGGCGCGCTCAGCTTGGGGCGCTCCAGCACGGTCTCGCAGTTCCAGCGCTCGATGTTCCACAGCACGGTGCGGCCGCCCGCGGCGAACAGCCACAGCAGCGGCTGCACCTCGGCCGACGACGACGGCAGCAGAGGCTCCGCCTGCGCGTAGACATCCCACGTGCGCGCGACGAGCCGGCGCACGAGCCGACGCGACTCGCCCCAGAACTCACGATCCACAGAATGACCACGCGCGATGGTCTCGGACAGGCGCGACTCGAACCCGGCGATGTCGTGCTCTATTACACCGATGGCGTCACTGAAGCGGTGGGGATCACCGGAGAGCGTTTCGATGAGCAGCGATTGATCCAGTCCCTGCAGACGGCTGCGCGTTCCGGCGCCGCGGCCCAGGCCATCCTCGATCAGCTGTTCGCCCGTCTGGATCGGTTTGTCGGCACCGATCGCACCCTCGAGGACGACGCTTCGATGGTGGTGCTCAAGGTGCGCGAAGCGATCACCCTGCCCAGCCTCAACGCCAGTGCCGGCCCCTCCTGAGTCCGGCGGCCGCGGAACCGGATGGCAAGCTGGGCCAACAGGGCCAGGGCGCCAGCATGGCAGTTGAGTCTTCGATTCCCACCTCCGGTGGCTCCGGAGTCACCGGTGGCCAGGCCGGGAGCTGGAGCAACCGTTTCGAGCAGGGGCTGCATCCGGCGATCGAGCGCTACAATGCCTCGATCGGTTTCGACATCACCCTGCTGCAGC
>CAIOCH010000031.1 GCA_903856525.1 uncultured bacterium
CCACGGCCACGATCTCGACCGCGAGAAGGTGGCGAAAGAACTCGGCGACGTGCTTTGGTACGTCGCGACGCTGGCGGATCTCGTCGGCGTCCCCCTCTCCGAGGTCGCCCGCGGCAGGCCGCGCACGCAGGGCGCGCACGGCATCGATCCGCGCGCGCACCGAGCGGTCGCGCCCGTACTCGTCGACGAAGGTCCCATCGCTCACACCGCTCGCGGGAATTCCCGCGCGCATGCCTGCGGGCGGCGCCAACCACTCCGCCGGCTCGCGTTCCACGAGTTCGTCGATCGCCCCCAGCGCCGACTTGACCATGCGCTCGTCGGCGCGCTCGAAGCCGCGGTAGGCGCGCATGGCGGCAAGGGCGATCGCGGCGTTGCGCAGGCGCTCGACCTCGTTCTCCTGCTCGAGCGCCCACACCTGCTCCAGCGCCGCCTTCCAGAGGCCCATCTGCGACTCGTCGACGAGCACGGCCTCGCCCGCCACCGTCTCGGCGACGCGCGGGAAGGCGCGGTCGATCCGCTCCGCGAGCGCTGCGCGCGCGGCCTCGTCGGCATTGGTCGCAAGCACGAGATCGGGCCCGAACCACGCGATGCCCAGATCGGCGTCGAGCAGGCTGGTGAACACCCACAGCCGCGTCGGCGGGATGTTCTTGTCGAGCATCCACGACGAGAGCGCGTTGCGCACGGCCTGCGCCTCGGCACCACGGCCGGTGAAGTCGAGCGAACGGATGAAGAAGGCGAGCGTGTCGACCACCGGCCCGGGCTTGTCGAGCGCGCCCGGCGCGCGCAGCACGGCGTCGATGCCCGCCACCAGCGCGTCGATCCGCAGCCGCGGGGTGGAGGCCGATGCGGTCACCGCCTCGTACCAGCGGGCCACGTCGTCCACCGTGCTGGTGCCGAACACGATCTGCTCCGCGAGGCGCGGCATGGCGGAGGCGAGCGACGCCGTGGCGGCCGCGCCGAACGGATCCACCGTCTCGCCGCGGGGGATGGGAAGCTCGCGCTGGCGCATCTCCTCGCGTGCAGCGGCCGCAAGCTCTGGGGCGAAGGTCGCATCGATCGCCACGGTGGCGAGGCATCCGGCGCCGAACGCCTTGCGCCACTCACGCTGCCACGACGGCATGCTGGGCGGCGGCACATCGACGCCGCCGCCAGGCACGAGCGCCATCAGTCGCCGCAGGCTGTCGGCACCCTGCGCAGCGCGCGCAACCACTCCAAAGGCGCGCAGCGCGTCGCTGCGGTAGCCACCCGCCGCGGGCCAGGCATCGGCGGCGCGGGAAAGTGCGCCCTCGAGGAGCACGCGGGCACGCTCCGACTCGCTCGAACCGTCGAATCGACCCCGCGCGGATGCGAGGGCGCGCGACGACTCCTCGATGTCCGCGATCCAGCTCGCCGCCGCGCTCGCCGACTCCGACACCACCGCAGGAGTGCGGCTGGGCACGAACCCGGGCGGACGTGGGAACTTGGCCGGTGCGGCGAGCGCGTCGATCGGCGCGACGGGCTTGCCGTTGGCGTCGACATCGCCGGCCGGCGCGGGCGCCTGCGGTGCCTCGCTGGATGCGGCTGCAGGGAGCTGCGCCAGCCCCTCCTCCCGCCGTCCACCGCTCATCGCGAAGAAGAGGTATCCGAGCCCGCCCACGAGGGAAAGCGCGAACAGCACGAAGATCACCGTGAGCCGCATCCGCGAGGCATCGCTGCCGCCGCCGACCTCGTCGCGCAGCACATCGTTGATGCGGGTGAACACGCGCTCCACCGCGCCCTCGGCGGCATCGGCGCGCGTGAGGCGCGGCGCGCTCATCCATGTGGCGGTGGCGGACTCGCCCACATCACCCATCGCGCCCTGCAGGCCCGCGCCCTCACTGAGGAACTGCGTGAGCCCCAGCACGACCTTCTCGAGATCGTCGACCGACACGCCGTACTCGCCCGCGATGGTGGCGAGACGCTTGGCACTGGTGGCGTTCCAGCCACCGCTCACCACCAGCACCGCGAGCGCCACGCGGTCGAAGTCGGTGAGGTCGTCGGCCGTCAGTCCGAGGCCGGGCTTGCTGATGACGGTGGGCGCGACCACGGCGCGGCGAGGTGCGGCGGAATCGCCACCGCCAGCCACGGGGGCAGCGCCCGGGGAGCCGGGAACCGCAGGTGACGCAGCTGAACCCGATGAACCCGCGCGCATGCGCGCGGCGGCGCGGCGCGCGGCCTTGGGATGCAACGGCCCGCGGCCGGCGAGCGCGAGCTCCGCCTGCAGGCGGTCGGCGGCGAGCTCGAGCTTGGCCACCAGGCGCTTCGCATCCGCGCCGGTTCCGAGGGGATGTCGCGCGATGACATCAAGGTGCGCCTCGAGTGCCGCCTCGATCTGCCCGCTCTTGAGAGGCCCTTCGTCGGGCAGGCAAAGGAGCGAGCGATCGGTGAGGCGCTCGGCTTCGAGGCCGAGGAACCGCTTCTCGGGAGTGAGGCTCATCGCGCACCTCCCGTGTTGGAGCCGGCATCGGCAGATCCGCTTGGCTGGTCGGTCGCCGGGGCGGTCGGGCTCGGGGCGGTCGGGCTCGGGGCGGGAGCGGGGTTCGCAGCCGGAGTGCGCGACGGCGACTCCGCGGGGAGCGACCGCTCGATCTCCAGGATGCGCGAACGGTGCGGCTCGGGGCCGAGGTCCGGGTACAGCGCGCGGAACTGCGCGATCACCGCGCGGGCGCGCGCGGGATCGAGCTTGCCCAGCACGCGCATCTGGTCGACCTTGGCGGTGAACCACGGCTCGGTGCGCGACGGCAGCCCGCCCACGAGCGCGCGCAGCAGGTCGGAGGCGCGTTCGTACTTGCCGGCAGCCTCGGCGAGCTGGGCGCCCGAGCGCAGCAGTGCACCGTCGTTCGGCCGCTTGGCCAGCAGCACATCGGCGAGTTCGAGTCCACGCGCGGCCTCATCGCGGTCGGCGTTCGAACGAACGAGCTCGGCGCGCGCGTCGAGCAGCACCACGGCGATCTGCTGCAGCGCGGGCGCGTCGGCGTTCGACGGCGCAAGTGCGGCCTCGTATCCGCCGGCACGAGCGAAGATCGCATCACCCGCGCGCAGGATCGTGGCCACGAACGCACCCCGCTCGGGCGCATC
>CAIOCH010000032.1 GCA_903856525.1 uncultured bacterium
ATCTGTCGAGATCCTGCGCGCTCCACGACTGGACCTTGACGGAGCGGCCGCACGCGACCTGCATCGCGCGCTGGTTGGTCACGCAGCACGCGGTGCGCCGCGCCTTGCGGCCGACCAAGAAGGGAGAGGAGATCATCGCCAGTCCGACCAGGAGGAACGGCAGTCCGAACAGGGGAAAGAGCATGACCACGCCCGCGGCGACCTTTGAACCGGAGTCGTCCGACGCCTTCATGGTGCCGAACCAAGCGCCGGCCGCTGCCATCGTCATCCAGAACGCCGCGAAGCCGCCGAAGAACAGGCCGAAGATCGCGATCGGCCACATCTTGCGGCCCATCCGTGACGGCGACGGCATGCCCGCGTACCACAGTTCCTCTCCGTCGCGCAGTTCGTTGCGTACGGCGGCGTCGATGTCGGGGGTGAGTCCTGCGAGCGTCGGCATGGCGGAAACGGTGACTGGCACGTGTCGGGTGCAACCGCGCACCGACAGCAGCGTGTCGGTTGGAGACACCCACATCGTCGTATCGCCTGTGGAGACTGCGATTTTCGCCCTACAACCTCAAGGATCGAAGTGCGGCCGACTCCTGCGGACTCGCACGCGAGGCGGGGTGACTGGCACGTGTCGTGCACCGACGTGCACTGACTGGCACGTGTCAGTCACCATGTTGGTCACTGGCCGGGTCAGGCGCGGAGGATGGCGGTGTTGACCTTGCCCTTGACGTCGGTGAGGCGGAAATTGCGGCCGGCGTGGCGGTAGGTCAGGCGCTCGTGGTCGAGTCCGCCGAGATGCAGCACCGTCGCGTGCCAGTCGTGGATGTCCATGACGCCTTCGACGGCCTCGTCGCCGATGTCGTTGGTGGAACCGTGCGATAGTCCGCCCTGGACGCCGCCGCCCGCCATCCACATGGTGAAGCCCTTGGCGTTGTGGTCGCGCCCGTCGCCGTTCTGTGCGTACGGCGTGCGGCCGAACTCGCCGCCCCAGAGGACGAGCGTGTCGTCGAGCATGCCGCGCTGCTTGAGGTCGGCGAGCAGCGCCGCGATCGGCTGGTCGATCTCGCTGCACTGCTTCTCCATCTCATCGCGCAGGTTGCGGTGCGTGTCCCAGCCGCCGTGGCTGAC
Organism: uncultured bacterium; assembly: GCA_903856525.1. Taxonomy (GTDB): domain Bacteria; phylum Planctomycetota; class Phycisphaerae; order Phycisphaerales; family SM1A02; genus QWPT01. The sequence goes on from CAIOCH010000032.1 coordinate 1,117, forward strand.
CTCGATGAAGCGCACGCCCTTCTCGGCGAAGCGCCGCGCGAGCAGGCACTGCCGCGCGAAGTTGTCGGTGGGCTGCTTGCCCACACCGTACATCTCGAGCGTGCGCTTGTCCTCGTCCTCGAAGGTCACGAGGTCGGGCACTTCCGCCTGCATGCGGAAGGCGAGCTCGTAGCTCTCGATCACGCCCTCGAGCTGCGCGTCGTCCTTCTCCCGCTTGAGCCGCTCGCGGTTGAGCCGCTGCACCAGGTCGAGCTGCTCGCGCTGCGCCGCCGTGCCCAGGCGGTTGTTGTCGATGTGCGGGACGGCGTCGCCGGAGCCGGCGTTGCCGCGGCCGTTGCCGAGTCGCACGGGCGTGGCCTGGTAGGCCGCGGGCAGGAACCCGCTGCCGTAGAGCTGCGATCCGCCGTTGTCGCCGCGCGGGTTGATGGCGATGAATCCCGGCAGGTTCTCGTTCTCCGTGCCCAGGCCGTAGAGCGCCCACGAGCCCATCGACGGACGCACGAACTGGAACGAGCCCGTGTGCAGCTGGATCGACGCCTGGGCGTGCGCGGGGATCTCCGCCTTCATGCCGCGCAGCAGGCAGAGGCTGTCGGCCTGCTTCTGCAGGTTGGGGAAGAGGTCGCTGATCCACAGGCCCGACTTGCCCGACTGGCGGAACTTCCACGGGCTGCCGAGCAGCTTGGAGTTGCCGCGGAAGGTGGCGCCGTCGCGCTGGGTCAGGCCCGGCTTGTAGTCGAACGTGTCGACATGGCTCGGCGCGCCCGCCATGCAGAGGAAGATGATGCGCTTGGCGCGCGGCGCGAAGTGGGGCTTGCGCGGGGCGAGCGGGCTGCTGGAGGCGCCGTCGTCATCGCCCCGGCCGTCGCCAAGCAGCGTCGTGAAGCCGTTCGCGCGCGCGGCCATCGCGGCGAACGCGACCGAGCCGAAGCCGCACGCCGCGTAGCGCAGCATGTCGCGGCGGGAGTAGGCGAGGGGAAGGCGGTTGCAGCAGAGGTCGCTCATGGGAGGCTCGCGGTTGCGTGGGCGTCGAGAGGGGGCGTAGGAAGGAGTGTCGTCGGGAGGAGGGCGTCGGGGTCGGCGCGGCGTTCGGCGGGCACCGGCACGCGTCAGTCGACGGTGCGGAACTCACCGGACAGGAACAGCGCCTGGCAGAGCGCGCTCCAGGCGGTCTGTTCGGCGCTGGGTGCGCGCGATGCCGGCTTCTGCGGGTTGCGCATCGCCTCGAGGCGCTCGCGGGCGCGCTCGCGGATGCGCAGTGCCTCGG
>CAIOCH010000033.1 GCA_903856525.1 uncultured bacterium
CCTCGAGCAGGATCTCCTCGAAGTCGTACCAGGTGCGCAGGAACTCGACGAGCGGCATGGGCTCCTCGCCCAGATACACGTCGATGCTGCGGTACGCGTCGCGCGACCCGATCTCGACCACCGGCGTGACTTCCTTGGGAAGCAGGTTGAAGGCGGCGTCGATCAGCGGGCGCAGGCGTTCGTGGCTCACCACCACGTGAAAGAGGAAGGTGTCGGGCTCGTCGTTCTTCCCTTCCTGGAAGCGCACGGTGTAGCCCTGGTTGGGCGCGGGAAGACGGGTCTGGCGCATGCCGAGGGGAAGCTGGTAGTCGCCGATGGCGACCCGGGGCAGGTCCTCGCGGATGCGGAAATCATCGGCCATGGTCGCATCGTAGCCGAAGCGGCGCCGCGGACCAACGATCGTCGTGTCGCGTGTGCGCGAGCCGCGGCGGACGCGATCGGTCAGCCATCGCCGAGATACGCCTCGCGCACCCGTGGGTCGACGAGGAGTTTCTGCGCGTCGTCGGCGAGCGTCACGCGGCCGGTCTCGAGGACATATCCGCGGTGGGCGAGCTTGAGCGCAGCGCGCGCGTTCTGCTCGACCAGCAGGATGGTCAGGCCGGCGCGGTTGAGTTCCTTGACGGCCTCGAAGATGCGCGCCACGAGCAGCGGCGCGATGCCCATCGACGGCTCGTCCATCATCAGCAGGCGTGGCTTGGAGAGGATGGCGCGCCCGATCGCAAGCATCTGCTGCTCGCCGCCGGAAAGCGTGCCGCCGAGCTGCGAGGAACGCTGCCTGAGGATGTCGAACAGCGCGTAGACATGATCGAGATCCCGCGCGATGCCCTCACGGTCGTTGCGACCGTAGGCGCCCATCATGAGATTCTCGAGCACGGTCATGCGCGGGAAGATGCGGCGCCCCTCGGGAACCTGCACGAGCCCCCGGCCAACGAGCCTGTCGGCACGAACACCATCGATCCTCTCGCCCGCGAAGTGGATCTCGCCGCGGCGAAGGGGCACGATGCCCGAGGTGCACATGAGCGTGGTCGACTTGCCCGCGCCGTTGCCGCCGATGAGCGTGACGATCTCGCCCTCGCGCACCTCGAGCGAAACTTCGTGCAGCACCTCGACCGAGCCGTAGCCCGCCACGATGCCGCGGATGGACAGGAGCGGAGCGCCCGCTGCGCCGGAAGTCATCCGAGCTCCTCCTTGCCGAGGTACGCCTCGATGCACTTCGGATCGTTCTTGATCTCGGCGGGCGTTCCCTCGGCGATCTTCTCGCCGTACTGCAGCACATGGATGCGGTCGGAGATGCCCATGACCACCCGCATGTGGTGCTCGATCAGGACGACCGTGGTGCCACGCTCGCGGATGGCCCGGATGAGCCGCATGAGGTCGACCGTTTCGGTGGGATTCATGCCCGCGGCGGGCTCGTCGAGCAGGATCACGTCGGGGCGCGATGCCAGTGCGCGCGCGATCTCCAGGCGACGCTGGTGGCCGTACGGCAGATTGCCCGCGGCGTCCTCGGCCTTGTCGGCGAGGCCGACGAACTCGAGCAGTTCAAGTGCGTCGGCGCGGGCGGAGGCACGTTCGCGCAGCGCCGAGGGAAGCGCGAAGACCGCCGCAGCGAAACCTGTCGCCAGGCGCCGATCCATGCCCACGACGACATTCTCCACGAGCGAGAGTTCGGGGAAGAGCCTGATGTTCTGGAAGGTTCGCGCCACCCCTGCGCCTGCGACGACGTCGGGCGTGCGGCGCGTGCGCGACCAGATGACGAACCGTCCTGCGGCACCCAGCACCGCGCCGAGGAACAGTGGAATCCATGTTCCCCACAGTCCGCCGCCGAACAGCGCGGCGAGGAAGACCCCCACCGACTTGAGCCACGGGAATGGCTGCTGGAACTGGTACAGGTCGATGATGGCGGCCTGCCAGAGCGTCTCGACGCGCACCGTCACGGCAACGAAGAGCGCCGTGCCGACCCCTGCGGCGATCACACCGCCGATCACGCGCCCCGAGAACTGCCGCTGCGGGTCGCGCCCCGAGACGAGAACCTGACCCTCGGTTGGCTCGTAGACGCCCGTGATGGCGTTGAACAGGGTGGTCTTGCCCGCGCCATTCGGACCGATCACCGCCGTGATGGAGCCCGGCGCCACGTCGAGAGAGACATCCTTGACGGCGGTGAGTCCGCCGAACCGCATGGTCACGCCCTGCACCGAGATCAGCGAAGCACTCACTTGCGCACCGCCTTCCGTGCATGCACGATGCCATCGGGGCGGTACCGCATCATGAGCACGAGCGCGAGCCCGAAGATGAGGTACTTGTAGTTGTCGGGCGAGGCGAGCACGTTGCCCGTCGAGGAGAGCCCGGCCCGCTGCATCGCCTGGGTGACCACGGGCAGCAGCACATTGCTGAACCCGACCACCACGATGGCTCCGACCAGTACGCCCGTGATCGAGGCGATGCCGCCCACGATCACGATGCAGAGGGCCAGGATCGAGATCTGGAAGTCATAGTTCGACGGCTCGCCTGTGGACGAGAGGTGGCTCGCATAAAGCGCGCCCGAGAGTGCCGCCAGTGCAGCGCCCGCGGCGAACGCCTTGAGTTTGGCCTTGTCCGGCTCGATCGCCATGCAGCGCGCCGCGAGTTCGTCCTCGCGCACGGCAAACCACTGGCGGCCCATGCGGCTGAACTCGAGGTTCCGACACAGGAAGACCACCAGCGCCAGCACCGCGAGGTAGATGAAGAACCACCGCGCCGGGGTCTCGCCGGAGACCTCCATCAGCGGGAGCATGGGTTCGGGAAGCGGATTGATGCCCTCCGTGCCCTTGGTGATCGCGGGCAGGTTCTTGAGTCCGTCCTGCACGATCTCCCCGAAACCAAGGGTGACGATCGCGAGGTAGTCGCCGCGCAGGCGCAACGTGGGCGCTCCGAGCAGCCATCCTGCGAGGGCACCGATCACACCCGCGAGGACGATGCCCCACCAGAAACCAACCTGGAACGGATAGACCTCGCTGGTGAGGATGGCGAACGCGTAGGCGCCGATGGCCATGAAGGCGGCGATGCCGAGGTTGAGCAGTCCCGTCCAGCCCACCACGATGTTGAGTCCGAGGGCGAGGATCGCGTACACGATCACGGTGCGCATCGGGCCGCTCAGCTGCAGCGATGGAAAGACGAGATCGACGAGCGGGGTCAGCGCGAGCAGACCCAGCACCGCGAACTGGCCGCGCGTCATCGGGCTGAATCGTGCGCCGGAGGTACCTGTGCGGGACATCACACCTTCTCCCGCTGCTTGAGCCCGAGCAGGCCGCTCGGCCGGAACACGAGGATGAGGATGAGCACGCTGAACACCACCACGTTCGTCCAGCGGGTCTCGATGTACTGGTCGCTCATGGCCCGGATGAGGCCGATGAGGACGCCGCCCACCATGGCGCCGGGAAGGCTGCCGATGCCGCCGAGCACTGCCGCCGTGAAGGCATCCATGCCGGCGCGGAAGCCCATCTGGAACGAGATCGTGTTGTTGTAGACCGACCACATCACGCTCGCGGCACCGCCGAGGAAGCCACCGATGAGGAAGGTCGCCGAGATCACGCGGTCGGTGTCGATGCCCATGAGCCGCGCGGCGACCGGATTCTGCGCCGTGGCGCGCATGCCGCGGCCGAGCCGGGTCTTCTTGACGAAGAGCGTGAGACCGACCATGAGCGGGATGGTGATGATGAAGATCGCGAGATCCTCGAGCCGGAGCACGACATTCGACTCCTCGCCAAGGAGATTCGAACCCTCGAGAAGCTCGGGGAAGTCCTTGCTCGCGGCGGCCGCCTTGCCGTCGCCGAAGACCTCCATCGGAGCACCGCCCCAGAAGAGCGCGATGTTGACGATGATGAAGCTGACGCCGATGGCTGCGACCAGCTGCGTGAGCTTGGGCGCACGGCGGAGCGGCTTGTAGACGATGCGGTCGATGCCCACGTTGAGCATGCCGCAGAAGAGCCCGGCGCCGATCACGAGACCGAAGAGGAGCAGCCAGCTCGACGACTCCCCCAAGGCGTTCGGATCGATGATCGCCGCTGCGCCCAGTGCACCCACGATGGTGAGTGCGAGGAATCCGCCGAGGGTGAACACGTCGCCGTGCGCGAAATTGATGAGCTCCACGATGCCGTAGACCATCGTGTAGCCGAGCGCGACAAGCGCGATGATCATGCCGTTGGACAGGCCGTAGATGACCTGCTGCATGAAGACTTCGGTCTCACTCATCCTGCGCGGCCTCGGGTCTCGCGGTGTGGGCGGGCCGCGCGCAGCGATGCGCGCGGGCTCCACCGGGACATGCGGTGCGGGAACTCAGTTGACGACCTTCACTTGGGAGAAGGTGCCGCCGGTCTCCGACTTCACCACGGTGTTGACGCTCATGGTGCGGTTCGTGGTGTCGCCGTTGGCGTCGAAGCTCCAGGTGCCGAGAGCGCCCTCGAAGTCCTTGGTCTTGGCCACCTCTGCGAGCACGTTGGCGCGGGTGATCTCCCCGCCCGCCGCGTGGATGCGCTGCATGGCGGCGATGACGACCTTGGTGGACTCGTAGCCGTACACCGCATAGCCCTCGGGCTCGTTGCTGTAGGTCTTCTTGTAGTTCTCGTAGAAGTCCTTGCCCTTGCCGGTGAGGCTCTTGGCCTCGACCCCGCCGAAGGTGATGAAGCAGCGGTTCTCAAGGGCCTTCACGCCCGCAGCCTCGATGAACGCCTGCTCGTAGCAGCCGTCGGGCACGATGAGCTTGGCCTTGAGGCCACCCGCCACGATGTCCTTGGCGAGCTGGCCCGCGTTGGTCTGCGTGGTGCCGCCGAAGTACACGAGGTCGGCGCCGGCCTGCTTCATCTTGGTGACGAGGCTCTTGTAGTTCGAGGCCTTGGCGTCGATCCCGTCGGTGCCCACGATCTCGAGACCGAGCTCCTTGGCACGCTTCTCGAACACGCCCGCGACACCCTTTCCGTACACCTCGCGGTCATTGAGCACGAACACCTTCTTGGCGCCGATCTCCTTGGCGAAGTCGGCGGCGACGGCGCCCTGCACGTCATCGGTGGGCACGACGCGGAAGTAGTTGACCTTGCCGCTCGGCCGGTAAACCGCAGGCTCGTTGTCCTCGCCGAACCCGGGCTTGGTGAGGTTGGGCGCGGTGTTGGCCGGGCTGACCATGACGATGCCCGCCTCGTTGAGCTTGGGCATGGAGATCTTGGCGGCACCCGAGTTGTAGGTTCCGATGTAGGCAACGACCGCCTTGTCGGCGATGGCCTTGTCGGCGTTCTGCGCCTCGATCGCGGGATCCCAGTTGCCGCGCTGCGGGCTGGCGTCATCCCAGTCCTCGTAGCTGATGGCGGTATCGCCGATCTTGCCGCCGACCTCGGCGATGGCCATCCTGATGCCATTGACCATGCTGGTGGTCTGGGCGTTGGCGCTGCCAGTGCGGGGCAGGCTCGAGACGATCTTGACGGCATCCGCGGCGAAGGCCGAGGCTGAGAGGGCGATCGCGGCCAGAGTCGAGGAGATACGGACGATCTGAAGCATGTTGGATCCTTCTCGGTACTTCGCCCGCGCGGGGCGAGCGGGGTTCGGAATATACCCGTTGCTGACGATGGTGACTCGGACAGTGCGGGCACCGCGCGAGAATCGCCGCGTTCCTACGAGATGGTGTCGAGGATCTCGTTGGACATGGGTTCTCCCCGCGCCATCCGTGCCACGACCTCGGCCGCGATACGGGCTGGGTCGCGGCCGGCGAACGACGCGGCGACCCCCTTGAGGTCTTCCCTCGTTCGCTGCATGCGCACGCCGTTCGAGAGGAGTTCCAGCGCCGCGCGGGCGATGGGCTCGGCATCGCCCGCGTAGGGCACGAACTCGGGCACGATGCGGCGGCCCGCGATGATGTTCGGCAGAAGCCTGTGTGGCGCACGCAGCAGCAGCCTCGCCCCCAGCACCTCGAACGCGCTCGTGCGGTAGACACCGACGACGGGCTTGGCCTGCCGGGCGCAGTCGAGGCTGACGGTCCCCGAGACGGCGATCGCGAGATCGCACCAGGCGACTCCCGCGTCGATGGCCCCCGTGGTCATCTCGATGCCAACGGGAAGCCCACCGCCGAGGAACTCGCGGACCAGTCGGGAGTTCGCTTCGTTCGACGCCACCACCAGGCCCGTTGCGCTGGGGATATGCCCGCGGATGAACGCGAACGTGTCTGCCAGGAGCCGGGCGTTGCGACGCACCTCACCCGACCGCGAACCGGGCAGAAGCAGGATCCGCGGAGTACCGATCGGGAAGTGCGACGCCTCCTCATGAGCCCGAACGAGGTCGAGCGGCTCGGAGAGGACGGGGTGCCCGACGAACTTGGCCGTGACCCCTCTCGTCCGGAACCACTGCTCCTCGAAAGGCAGGAGGCAGAGCAGGACGTCGCTGATGCGGCGGACCTTTCCGATGCGCCATGGCGCCCAGGCCCAGAGCTGCGGGGCCACCAGGTTGGCGATGCGCGCGCCCATGGGCTTGAGCCGCGCCGACAGCGGATAGTTGGCGCTCGGGCTGTCGACCGGCATGTGCACGGCGATGGGGTTGGCGCGCACCCAATCCACGATCCGGTTGTGGAGGGCCCGGACCTCGAAGACCTTC
>CAIOCH010000034.1 GCA_903856525.1 uncultured bacterium
CCTGCTCGCCGCCGACCGGCCCGAGTGCACCGTCGACTTCCGCTCGATCCGCTTCCCCGGCATCATCTCGGCCGACACCGTGCCCACGGGCGGTACCAGCGACTACGGCCCCGAGATGCTGCACGCCGCCGCGCAGGGCAAGCCCTACGCCTGCTTCGTGCGCCCCGACGCGCGCATCCCGTTCATGACCATGCCCGACGCGGTGCGCTCGCTCATGGAACTCGCCGAAGCTCCGCGAGAGGAGCTCAGCCGCGTGGTCTACAACGTGAGCGCGTTCGCCCCGAGCGCCGAGGAGATCGCCGCCAAGGTGCGCGAGTTCTTCCCCGGGGCCGAGGTCTCCTACGCGCCCACCGTCGAGCGCCAGCGCATCATCGACTCGTGGCCCGAGGACTGCGACGACACCGCTGCCCGCCGCGACTGGGGCTGGAAGCCCGAGCACGACTTCGACCGCGCATTCGCCGAGTACATCGTGCCCAAGATCAAGGCGCGCTACGGCTGCTGACGCATGCGTGGTCGGCTCATGTCTCTCTCGGGACATGCAGTCCGACACGCTCTTCCCCTCGACGCACGCCACATGGATCACGGTCCAGCTCGACGCGATCGACCGCGGTGACGCCGCGCACGCGGACCGCGCCGTCCGCGCGCTGCGCGACCATGTCATGCGCCGCTACTACGAGCCGCTGTCGGCGTATCTCTCCGCGACGGGTTACCGCGATGTCGACGCACCATCGGCGCTCGTGGCCGGCTACTTCGTCGAGCGCTTCGCCGATTCGGCCAACATCGACCGTTGGCGGGCGAGCGGCCTGCCCCTCCGGCGCTGGCTGATGAACGGACTGCTGCTCTGGGTGCGCGGCGAGATCCGCCGGCGGCGGACGCACTCCACGCGGGAACGCCCGCTCGCCGACGGGCTCCTCGCCGACACGCCCACGGCGGAGGCCGTCTTCGAGCGCGAATGGGCGCGGGGCATCCTCTCCGACGCCTGCGAGATCGTCGAGCGCGCACTGCACGATGCGGGCGACACGCAGCGCTGGTCGCTCTTCGCCCGGCATGTCCTCGATGGCCGAACCTACGACGAGATCGCCCGCGAGGCGGGTGTGCGCGCGTCGGATGCACGCAACGCCACCCGCATGGTGCGCGAGCGGGTCGACGCCGCGCTGGCCCGACTGCTCGTCGACGAGGGGGTGCCGCCCGCGGATGTGCCGCTCGAACTCGCGCGGATCCACTCGATCATCGGCGAGGGACGGCCGTGACCCCGCAGGCGGATCGCCCGCGGCGGCTGCTGGACGACCGGGCACTGCAGCGACTGGCGGGGGCATCCAGGCCAAGGAGCAGGGGCCGTGCACTTGCATCGGTCGCCTGTTTCGCGTTCTTTTCACTGATCGCGGCGTCCGCAGCGCCGATCGGCCGCTCTCTGTCCGCGCCTCGCACCCCGTACGGCGCGACGCAGGAGCCCTCCATGAAGTTCGCGATGAAGTCCTCGTTCGGTGCGGTGGCCGCAGCCACCTTCGCGTCCGCCACCTTCGCCACGGATCGGCTGGTGCCGCAGCAGTATCCGACGATCCAGGCGGCGGTGGATGCGAGTGTGAATGGGGATCGAGTTCTGATCTCTCCAGGTCTCTATCGGGAGGCCGTGAATCTCGACGGTAAGGCCGTCTTTCTGCAGGGCAGCGATCCCAAACGGGTGCATGAGATCGTATTGACTGGGGTGGGAGTCTCG
>CAIOCH010000035.1 GCA_903856525.1 uncultured bacterium
CCTTGAGCATCAGGCGGTTCTCCCACGCGGTGAAGATCAGGGGCGTCTCCAGCCGCGTCTCGTCACCGAAGATGGCGATGGTGGGGCGGCCGCTCTGCGCCACGTAGATCATGGGCTGCTTGCTCGGCACCAGCGCCACATCGAACTTGCCGTCGATGTCCATCATGCGCACCGAGCGGTCGTTGCGCTTGGCGAGCGTCTCGTAGGTGGCAAGCCGCACGTCGGGGTCGGCGTCGTCGAGCAGCGGCCGCAGGCTGAGGTCGATGTCGGGGTTGAAGCCGAACTTCGCCAGCAGCCCGAGGGCCCGCACCCGATTGTTGATGCTGCCCGACTTGGCCATCTCCACCAATGGCGTGGCCGCCAGCGCATCGTCGAGCGCCGCACCTGCCTCGAGGGCCGCCATGCGCGGATCCTCCTCGCTGTAGGTGTAGAGGTCCTGGATGACGGGCAGGGCGCGCTTGCCGAGGGCGCGGAACCGCCACATGGCGCTCTGGGCGCTGCCGGGATTGGCGATGAGCGCCCGGCGGATGGCCAGCGCCGTCACCTCGGTGGCGGAGATATCCATGGGCACGTGGCGCACCAGCTCGATGAACTCGACGGTCTTGCCCTTGAACGACGGAGGCACCGTGAGCTCGATCGAGTCGGCGTTCTCGCCGCGCGCAGTTTCGGACTTCTGCTTGGGCTCGCGCGGAAAGGTCGAGTTGATCGCCGACTGGATGGTGCGCGACCGCGTGTGGCTCGAGGTCGCCAGCTTGAGCTTGAGCGGGATGTCCTTGGTCACGCTGCCGCCATCGAGGATGCGCCCGACGAGTCGGTTGACCGCGTCCTTGTTGGTGGCGCCTGGCTCCACGAAGGGATTGATGAAGATGTTGCCCTTGCCCGATGCGAGGATCTGCGCCTGCCGCGAGCCGATGAGCAGGGGCCCCGGCCGCAGATCGGTCGTGTAGAGCCGACCGCCCTCGAGGCTGGAGACATCCGTGCCGGGCAGTGCCGACACGCGCAGGTCGAACGGGGTGTCCTTGGTCGCACCAGGCGGGATGACGCCCTCGACCACCACCACCGCGGTGTCGGGGCTGTTGAGCATGCCCTCGGGTGTGACCTCGAGTCCCGTACCCGGGTTGCCGATCCCGCGGCGGGCGAGTTCCTGGATCATCATCGCCCGGACCTCGGCGGGCATGAGCCGACCGCCGGTGCCCTTGAGCCCGACCACGAGACCGTAGCCGCGCACCACCACGGGATTGAGGCCCGCCACCACCGTCTCGCTCGCCACCGTGCCGCGCATGATCGGGTCGACATCGAGCGCGAAGTTGGCGCTGTTGGCGCGATCCTGCTTGGGGCGGTCGGGCACACGCTCGACGATCTCGCCGCAGCCGACGAGCGCGAGCACCGCCGCCGCCATCAGGCAAGCGAGGTTGGGCAGGAGGTCGTGGATCGATCGGGATCGCATGGTGAGGGGTCTGTACGCACAATGAGCGCTGCAGGACTCGAACCTGCGACACCCGCCGTGTAATGGCGGTGCTCTAACCAACTGAGCTAAGCGCCCGGGGCTTCGTGAGCGGAGCGGGAACACTGTCGAGGCCACGGCGAGTCAGGGACTTGCGTGGGGTGGTGAGTGTACCCGCTTGGTCCCCGCCGTTCGACCGGCATGAGGGTTCGGCCATGCGGACGGGTCGTGACCCGGCGCGCACTCCCCGCGATCCGTCCCGCAACCGCGCCCCTCCCCGATTCGGCTATCGTCGGCGACCCGTGTCGTCCTCCCCCTCCGCGTCGCCCTACCGCGATCTCCTCGACAAGCTTGGGTCGGTGCTGCCCGCCGACCGGAGGGAGTTGCGTGCCCGCATCGGGGGGCTGGAGAAGCGGGCGCGCGAGGGCAAGGCGCCCGATCCGCGGGCGCTGCGGGTGGTGACCGACGCGATCGACCGTTCGGCGGCCGATCTGGCGCGGCGGCGCACGCTGGCGCCCGTGGTCACCTATCCGCCCGAACTGCCTGTGACGGCGTCGCTTGACGCGCTGCGTGAGGCGATCTCGCAGAGCCAGGTGGTGGTGGTGGCGGGCGAGACGGGTTCGGGCAAGAGCACCCAGCTGCCCAAACTCTGCCTTGAGCTCGGGCGCGGGGTGTCGGGCCGCATAGCCCACACCCAGCCGCGGCGCATCGCCGCCCGCAGTGTGGCGCGGCGCGTGGCCGACGAACTGGGCGTCCGGCTCGGCGGCATCGTGGGCGTCAAGGTGCGCTTTGGCGACGAGTCGGGGCGCGACACCCTCGTCAAGGTGCTCACCGACGGCATGCTCCTGGCGGAGACGCGCGGCGACCCGCGGCTCGACGAGTACGACACGGTGATCGTGGACGAGGCGCACGAGCGAAGCCTCAACATCGACTTCCTGCTCGGCTATCTGCGGCGACTGCTGCCGCGGCGCCCCGACCTCAAGGTGATCCTGACCAGCGCCACCATCGATGTGGAGCGGCTGGCCACGCACTTCGGCGGCTGTCCCGTGGTCGAGATCCCCGGCCGCGCGTACCCGATCGATATCCGCTACCGACCGGCCGAGGTGGGAGGCCTCGACGAGGAGGATCCGCGCATGCTCGAGCACCTCGGGTGCGCGATCGACGAGATCGACGAGGCGTTCGCACCTGTCGGAGGCACGGTCGGAGGCGCGGGAGCGGGGCGCGTCAACCTCACGCACGGTCTGCCCGATGTGCTGGTGTTCCTGTCGGGAGAGCGCGAGATCCGCGAGGCCGAGCAGCACCTCGCCGGGCGGTTCCGCGCGCGCGAGGCGGGCGAGCCGCGCACCGAGATCCTGCCGCTCTTCGCGCGCCAGTCGATCGAGGAGCAGGAGCGCATCTTCGCGCCCGGGCGCCTGCGCCGCATCGTGCTCGCGACCAATGTCGCCGAGACGTCGCTCACCGTGCCGCGCATCCACGCGGTGGTCGACCTCGGCTACGCGCGGCTCCTGCGCTACAGCGCCAAGAGCCGCGTGCAGCGGCTGCCGGTAGAGGCGATCTCGCAGGCGAGCGCCCGCCAGCGCGCCGGCCGCGCGGGGCGGCTGTGCGCGGGCATCGCCATGCGCCTCTACGACGAGGGCGACTTCACGCTCCGGCCGCCGTTCACGCCGCCGGAGATCCTGCGCACCAACCTCGCGAGCGTGATCCTGCAGATGGAGGCGCTCAACCTCGGCAAGGCCGAGGACTTCCCCTTCGTCGATCCGCCGTCGGCGCGCATGCTCGCCGATGGGCGCGCCACGCTGGTCGAGCTGGGCGCATCGACCGCGGAAGGGCGTCTCACGAAGATGGGGCGCGCGATGAGTCTGCTGCCGCTCGATCCGCGGCTGTCGCGCATGCTGCTGGCGTCGATCGACGAGCGCTGCACCAACGACATGCTGGTGGTGGCGGCGGCGCTTGCGGTGCAGGATCCGCGCGTGCGCCCACAGGACAAGCGCGACGCCGCCGACCTGGCGCATGTGCGATTCCGGGATCCATACAGCGACTTCGTCTCGTTCCTGCGCATCTGGAGCGCGTGGCGCGGCGAGACGCGCGAGGACGGCCGCGAGATGGGATCGGGCGCCAAGCGCCGCTGGTGCGAGCGGCACTTCCTGTCGTACCAGCGCATGCGCGAGTGGTCCGACACGGTGCAGCAGCTCAAGGACCTCTTCGCGGAGCACTTCCAGATCAAGGTCGGCGAGGCGTCGCGCGCGGTGGACCAAGCTGACCTCGATCAAGGGGCGTTCCACCGCGCCGTGCTCGCCGGCTTCGCCTCGCACATCGGCGCGCGCAACGACAAGGGCGAGTACCGCGGGCCATCGGGCGCACTGTTCGCGCTGCATCCGTCGAGCGCGCTCGCCCGGCGCGGACCGAACTGGGTGGTGGCCGCGGAGATCGTGGAGACCACCAAGCGCTTCGCCCGCATCTGCGCCCGCATCCAGCCCGACTGGATCGTGCGCGTGGCGCCGCATCTCTGCACGCGCAGCCAGTTCGAGCCGCATTTCGTGGAGGAATCGGGCCAGGTGGCCGCATGGGATCGCACCAGCTTCGGCGAGCTGGTGGTGGTTCCCAAGAAGCGTGTGCCCTGGGGTCCGATCGATCCCGTGGGCGCGCGGCATGTGTTCATCCAGGAGGGGCTCGTGGGGTACCGCGCGCGCACCGAGGGCGCGTTCCTCGCGCGCAACCGCGCCCTGCGCGAGGCGCTCGAGCAGGAGGAGGCGCGCGGCCGCCGGCGCGGCCTATTGCTCGAGGAGGAGGCGGCGTTCGCGTTCTACGACGCGCGCGTGCCCGCGGAGGTGCATTCGACGCCCAGCTTCGAGCGCTGGCGGCGCGAGGCGGAGAAGCG
>CAIOCH010000036.1 GCA_903856525.1 uncultured bacterium
CTCATCGCCAGCGAGAACCATGTCTCGACCGAGGTCATGCACTCGGTCGGCTCGTGGCTCACCAACAAGTACGCCGAGGGCTATCCGGGCAAGCGCTACTACGGTGGCTGCGAGTTCCACGATGGCATCGAGGACCTCGCCCGCGACCGCGCCAAGCAGCTCTTCGGCTGCCGCTTCGCCAATGTCCAGCCGCACTGCGGCGCCAACGCCAACACGGCGACCTTCATGGCCATGTGCGAGCCAGGCGACACGATCCTCTCGCTCCCGATCAAGTCCGGCGGACACCTCTCGCACGGCCTCAAGCCGAACTTCTCGGGGACGTTCTACAAGATCGCCGAGTACGACCTCGACGCGGCCACGGAACTCCTCGACTACGACGCGATTCACCGCATCGCCCGCGAGACGAAGCCGAAGATGATCATCTGCGGCTACTCGGCGTACCCGCGCACGATCGACTTCGCGCGCTTCCGCGCCATCGCCGACGAGGTCGGTGCCGTGCTCATGGCCGATATCGCGCACATCGCGGGTCTGGTGGCGACGGGCGTGCATCCCTCGCCGTTTCCGCACGCGCATGTGGTCACGACGACCACGCACAAGACGCTCCGCGGTCCGCGCGGCGGCCTCATCCTCACCAACGACGAGGAGATCGCCAAGAAGATCGACCGCAAGGTCTTCCCCGGCTCGCAGGGCGGTCCGCTCATGCACGTGATCGGCGCCAAGGCGATCGCGTTCGGCGAGGCGCTCAAGCCCGAGTTCAAGGCGTACTGCCAGCAGGTGGTGAAGAACGCGCAGGCGCTCGCCGCAGCGCTCGTCAAGCGCGGCTACCGCCTCTGCTCGGGCGGCACCGACAACCACCTGATGCTCGTCGACCTGCGCGCGCGTTCGGCCGACCTCACCGGCGCCGATGCCGAGAAGTGGCTGGAGAAGGCGGGCGTCATCGTGAACAAGAACGGCATCCCCAACGACCCGCGTCCGCCGATGGTCACCAGCGGCCTGCGCCTCGGGACGCCTGCGCTCACCACGCGCGGGCTCAAGGAGGCGGAGATGGAGCTCGTGGCAGCATGGATCGACCGCGTGCTCGGCTCGTCGGGCGATGCGGCGGTGATCGCCGCGGTGCGCGGGGAGATCCGCGCCTTCTGCGCCAACTTCCCGCTCTTCCACTGAGTCGCGATGTCGAGCGCCGGCCCGTCGGTTCCCGAGGAGTGGCGGGCGCTCTTCGAGGGGCGTGAGGTCGCGTTCGCCGAACTGCCGCCGGCGCCGATCCGACCGGTGCGCGGATTCACCCGGTTCCTGCTGCGCGCGATTCCGCTGCTTGCGGTCACGGTCATCGCCGTCGCGGCGAGCGTCGGGCTCGCGATAGCCAGTGGACGCTGGTGGGTCGGGCTGATTGTGTTCCTCTGCTTCGCCTGGGTCGGCTCGCTGCTCGCCGTGGGATTCGTGGGCGCGATCAAGGTGGAGCGCGCCGACCGAGAGCGGCGGCGCCTGCGCTCGCTCGAGGATCCGATCGGCAAGCTCCTGCCGAACCGCGGCACCAAGCGTGCGGGGTTCCGTGATCCGGCGCAGTACGCGGGGCTGTTCACGCTCTCGCCGCGGCCGGCGCTGGTGTTCGACGTCGCGCTGTTCGGAGTGATCCAGTTGGACAGGCATGTCCGCTCGCTCGCGCCGCGCGGGCGGCTGCCCGAGCCGGAGATCCTGGAGACCTCGTCGATTCCCGCGGGATTCGCCTTCTTCGGGATCATGCTGATCGTGCAGTCGGCGCAGCTGTGGGCCAAGTCGATCGCGGCCATCTCGTCGGGCGCGCCCGTGCACTGGACCGCCATCCCGGGCATCGTGATGGTGGGGCTCGGGGCCTACATCGTCATCCGCGATCCATGGGTGCGGCGCAGGCTGCACATCCCGCGCCTGTTTGGCGCCGATGCGGTGATCGGCGCGGGGTGGATCCGCGATGGCCACGGCGAGGTCTGGACCGTGCAGGACTCGGTCATGCTGGTCACGCTCGCGGGCGGCGGCATGGAGATCCGACTGATCAAGCCGTCCAAGGTGCACGCGTTCTTCCTGCCGGTGATGCTCGGAAAGTCCGGAACCGGCCGCACGAAGGCACCGCCCGGCATCACGGGGCGCGGACTGCGTTCGCGCGCCAAGTCGCTGGCGGTGGACGCGGCGAAGGGCGCCGCGGAGTCGGTCGGCATCGAGGCGGATGATCCCGCGGACATCGAGATGCCCACGTCGAAGGAGCCGTTGCGGCTGCTGCTCTCGAGCTGGACCTATCCCGAGCCGCGCCCCGATCTTGCGATGCGTGAGTGACGGGCGAAAGGCCGCGGGCGCGCGGCGGGTTGTGCCTGTCGCGGCATTTGCGCCGATAGGACCCGTCCATGCAGCAGCCATCGCAGCCGTCGCTTCCCCACACGCAGGGTTTCGTGGACTCCGCCATCGACGCGGCGTGGGCGGTGATGCCGCCCGACGCGGAGATCGAGATATCGCGGTTGCTCCCGATCGTGGTGGGTGCGCATCCGCGCAGCGAGATCGCCGACCGGCCGCTTGCGAACCGCTTGGTCGCGGCCATCCGCCAGTGGCAGCGGCAGGCGATCCCCGACGAGGACGCGCGGTTGATCCCGATGGTGATGACGGACCTCTGGTACCTCAATGACAAGGAGCTGCTGCTCCAGCCCGCAATCGCCATCGGCGAACCGGGCGCGAACGCCGCGAGCGCCTACTACGGCACGCGCCTTCCCAAGGCGTATGTGGTCGATGGCCAACTGCAGGTGCTTGCGGACCTCGAGTTCCTCGAGCCGAGCGTGACGATGTGGGGCGTGGACGCCTACCGCACGCGCACGGCACTCGACTGGTTCATCGCGCGCCACCTCGGGCGCTTCCTCGAGTCCATCCACGGCTAGCCACGGACGGTGCCAGACACGTGCCAGGCACCACCCGACACCACGCGGCACGTGTCGTGTCGCGCCGAGTCTGGCGCCCGATGGCGGATTCTTTCGCCCTTTCAGGCCGTTCGGTCTGTACCCGACACGTGCCAGACAGTGCCAGTCAGTGCCAGACACGTGCCAGTCACCGGATTCGGGAGTGACGGTGGGCGTCGGCGATGCCGGCGAGGTTCATGGTGCGGAACGCGCGGCCGAGCAGGGCGGCGATCAGCTCTTCGGAGACGCCGCCGGCGCGGGCGCGGGGCGTGAGGAACGCGCGGTAGCGCGCATCGGCTTCGGTGGGGGCGTGCTCCATGAGCTGCACGAGTTCCATCAGAAGCGGAAGCTCCTCGTCGAGCCGTGCCACGAAGGCATCGAGGTGTTGTCCGAGAGCCCGCCGGCCACCATGGGTGAGGATCGCGGGAATGCCTGTCGGGAGCGCCCGCAGGCGCGCCAGCGATGCGCGCCAGGCGGGAATGTCGATGTCGCTCGGTGGAACCGGAATCGAGATGTAATCCGAACCCGGCGACACCATGCCGAGCACATCGCCCGTGAAGACGGCGTCGGGACCCGCGGAGTCCACGGACTCCACCGTCCACGCGTGATGATGCCGCGCATGTCCAGGCGTTTCGATCGCGCTCCACCGCAGGCCGCCGATCATCACGGTCGCGCCGTGCTCCACCGCGCGCACCATCTCCGCCGCGATCGGAAGCGGATCCCCGTAGAACTCCCCGTACCGTGAACCGTGCACCGCGCGCGACCCCGCGATCAGCCGCGAGGGCTCGACCAGGTGCCGCGCCCCGCGCGGATGCACGAACACGGGCACGCCCTCGCGCGCGAAGTGCCCCGCGCTGCCCGCGTGATCGAGGTGGATGTGCGTCACGACCAGTCCGCGCAGGTCGCGCGGGGCAATCCCCAGCGAGTCCAGCTGCGCGCACAGACCCTCGAACGCCACCGCGCACCCGCACTCGACGAGCACGGGACCATCGGGTCCGCGCACGACGAACGCCGAGGCGGTGCCCGCGATGCCGAGGTACCGCGTGTCGAGCTCGTGCAGGACGAGGCCTGAGGGATGCAGGGACCGGCGGGGCGGGGGTGAACCTCTCACGGGGGAAAGGTATCTTCCGAAGGCGCGCGGGATTTGATGTTGACTTTGCTTGACGAAAGACAACAGAGCCCTATCCTGCGCGCATGCCCCGACCCGCACTCCACCAGATCACCAATCCCAGGTCGTGGGCTGTCGTCATCGCGCCGGTCCGGCTCGAGGTGGTCGAGGCCATGCGCATGATCGCGCCGTGCTCGATCGCCGAGATCGCCGCGGCGCTCGACCGTCCCGCCGACGCGCTCTACCGCCACATCGACAAGCTCCGCCGTGCGGGCATCGTGGTCGACGCCGGTTCCCGCCGCACCGGCCGTCGGACCGAGCAGGTGTTCGATCTCGCAGCCGACGACTTCCGCCCCGCGTTCAAGGAAATCGCGCCGCGCGCCGCCAACAAAGCCTACAACGACACCATCCAGTCGATCCTCAAGATCGCCAGCCGATCCGCCCGCGACTCCGCCGCTGCCAACCAGCTCGTGGGTCTCGGCGACGAGCGCAACCTCATCGGCAAGATCGAGCACGCGTGGCTCTCGCACGAGGAATTCCTCGCGGTGCGCGCCATGATGATGGGCATCAAGGAGTTCATGGACTCCCGCAAGGGGCGACGCGAGGGACGGCTGTATCTCGCGGCGCTCGTCGCGCTGCCTGTCACCCGCAAGCGCGGCGCGCGAACGCGGGCCCGGGGCGATGGTGCGGATGCCGAGGTCGCACCAGCCAAGCTTCCAGCCAAGCTCCCATCCAAGCGCCCTGTCAAGCGGCCCGCCAAGCCTCCCGCGCGTCGGCCATAGCGCTCCCTCGTGGGAGCCGCTCCCCGGGTGCGCATCCGCCGCCGTCCATGACCGTCCAGTCGCATTCATGACTGTCCAGACTCGCTCCAGGCCTTCATCGCCATGCATCTCCCAGCAATCGTCGTGCTCGTGCTCGCCCTCTTCTCGCCGATCTGGACGGCCACCTCGATGGCGCCCGTCCAGGCCGCCGGCTCCGACCTTCCGCGCCGGGCCGGTCCGCTCGGCGTCCTGATCGACCCGGCCGTCAGCGACCGGGCCATCGTGCAGCAGGTCGTCCCCGACTCGGTCGCCGCGGCGGCGGGTGTCCGTGCCGGCGATACGCTCAAGTCGATCGCCGGCAAGCCCGTCGCCGGCATGCAGGCCCTCCGTGAGATCACGCGCGCCCTCCGCTCGGGGCAAACCGTGCCGTTCGAGATCGAGCGGGGCGGGGCGCCGGTCACCCTGCAGCTCACCCTCTCGAGCGCCACGGAGCAGATCGAGGGCAGCGTCGTCCGCTACGACAGCGTCGAGGTTCCCCGCGGCTACCGCCTGCGGACGGTCATCAGCGTTCCCGACGCGAAGGACCGCGCGCGCGAAGGGCGCCTGCCTGCGTTCCTCTACGTCCAGGGCATCGTGTGCGACTCGATCGATCGGCCGCTGCGGACCGACGCCTACGACACCCGGCTCGTGCATGCGATGGCGGCGCAGGGCTTCGTCACCATGCGCGTCGACAAGCCCGGCCTCGGCGACAGCGAAGGCCCGCCATGCAGCGAGATCGGCGTGCAGGAGGAGCTCGAGGGCTATGAGTCCGCGCTGCGCGCGCTCGCGGCGATGCCCGAGGTCGATCCAGAGCGGGTCTACGTCTTCGGGCACTCGATGGGCGGCGTGCTCGCGCCGTACCTCGCGAAAAGCGGGCTCGTGCGCGGCTCCATCGTCTACGGCACGATCGCGCGCACATGGTTCGAGTACGAGCTCGAGAACGTGCGCCGGCAGTCGGAACTCGGCGGCGCAAGCCCGGCCGAGGTGTCGGAGGCCCTGCAGCAGCAGGCGAAGACGAGCGCGATGGTGCTCATCGAGAAGAAGACCTTCGGTGACGTCTGGGAGCGTTGGCCCGAGCTCCGTCAGCCGTCGCAGGGCGTGATGTTCGACGAGAACCACATGTCGACGCGGCACGTGCGCTTCTTCCACGAGCTGCAGGACCTGAACATCGCGAAGGCGTGGATGGAGTCGCGCGGCGCCGTGCTCGCGCTCTGGGGCGAGTACGACTGGGTCTGCTCGCGCGAGGACCACGAACGCATCGCCGCGATCATCAACCAGCGTGAGGATGGCGCTGGATCCGTGCTCACCATGCCCGGGGCCGACCACGCGTTCACCACGCACGCGACCTTCCTTGGAAGCAGGATGGCGATGGGCGAGGGAACCTGGGACCAGGACCTGCCGCGCCGCATCGTCGAGTGGATCGATGCCGTCGAGACCGGCGGCCGCGCCCCGTGGCAGGCGAACGAACTGACTGGGGAGGAGCTGGACGCCGCGGTGGCGGAGGCGCTCGTGCGCGCCGACAGGGCCGAGAGCCTCCAGCAGTGGACGGCACTCGCGACCGAGCCCTATCCCGGAAAGCAGGACGACATCTTCTTCGTGACGCCGGAACTCGGCTTCTACGGCAACGGCGCGGGCAAGATCTTCCGCACCACCGACGGCGGCGCGAAATGGGAGCAGGTCTTCGAACAGAAGGGCACCTTCGTCCGCTGCCTCGCCTTCGTCGACGAGAAGCATGGCGTGATGGGCAACATCGGCCCTGGGTACTTCCCCGGCGTGACGGACCAGAACCCCGTCTACCGCACGGAGGACGGCGGCACCACGTGGACGCCCGTCCAGTCGATCGAGGGCGCGCCCGTGGTCGGGCTCTGCGCGTTCGATGTCGTGCAGGTTCCATTCATCAACGCGGGAGACCTCGACCATCGGCCGCGCATCGTCGGGGTCGGGCGCGTCGGTGGACCGACGGCCTACATCTGGTCCGACGATCTCGGCAAGAGCTGGAAGCAGGGGAAGATCCCCGAGATCGGCGCGATGGCGTTCGACGTGAAGTTCCTCGACGAGAAGCGCGGCTTCATCGCCTCGTCGAGCCACGCCGACGTCGCGCAGTCGAACGCGGTCATCCTCGCGACCGAGGACGGCGGCGCGACCTGGAGCCAGGTCTACCGCTCGGCGCGCCCGTTCGAGACGACCTGGAAGTTCAGCTTTCCCACGGCGGAGATCGGGTACTGCACGATCCAGTCCTACAACCCCGATCCATCGGCCTCACAGCGGTTCGTGGCCAAGACGACCGACGGCGGCAAGACGTGGTCGGAGATCCCCCTCGTGGACAACCACAAGGTCCGCGAGTTCGGGATCGCGTTCCTCGACGCCGACCTCGGCTGGGTGGGCGCCATGCCGCACGGGTTTGGAACCACCGATGGCGGCAAGACATGGACGCCGGTCGACTTCGGGAACGCCGTCAACAAGATCCGCCTCGTCCGGGGCAAGGACGGCGTGACGGGCTACGCCATCGGCGTTGAAATCCACAAGCTCGTCTTGCCAAGCAGCGCGCCCGCGAGGTGAACCCCTCCGCGACCCGCACTCTCCAGACTTGCAACCATGAACACGCTGCACCGCTCGATTCTGTCGTTTCCTTCGATTCCGTTGTCCCGCCGCACTGCCCGGAGGATGGGAATCCTGCTGCTGTCGGCCCTGCCCGGACTGGGCCTCGCCGGCTGCGCCATCAACCAGGCGTCATCCAAGGGCGAGCTCGCCCAGGCCGTCGCCGACGCGAAGTCCGTCGCGGTCGCCACCGAGAACGGCAGCGTCGAGCTGATCCGCGATCCCGCGGCCACCACCATGCAGATTTCGGCGACGATCCGCTGCTCGGCCGATACCGAGGAGAAGGCCGCCGCGCGCGTGAAGGCGACGAAGCTCATCGCAGTGCGCGATGACAACGGCAAGGTGCGCATCGCCGTCGAGTTCCCGCCGCGGGAGCCTGCGGTGACCGTCGTGTTCGTGGGCGACTTTGCGGGTTCGCAGGATTCCGCCAGCATCGTGATCCGCGCCGCGGATCTCGACGGGGTCGAGGTGTCGACCAGCAACGGCGGAATCACCGTCGGTGCCTTCGCAGGACCAGCGAAGCTGGAGACGAGCAACGGTTCGATCGAGCTGAAGGATTACGCCGGTCCGATCGATGCGCGCTCGTCGAACGGCGCGATCCTCGCGTCGGGCGTGCTTGCGCCGGTCGTCGCCGATACCTCGAACGGCCGCATCGAGATCGCGCTCGCGCCGCAGGCGCAGGGCAACCTCGAGCTCGACACGTCGAACGGGTCCGTCCTGCTTGACCTCGGAAGCGCGTGGCAGGGCACCGTGACGGCAGACACCAGCAACGGTAAGATCGACCTTTCGGGCGGCGACGTCGTGACGAAGGCCGGCACGAAGACCATGACCATCGGCGACGCCGCGAAGGCGAAGGCCGTCATCGACACCAGCAACGGCCGCGTCACCGTGCGCGCCGCGAAGCAGTGAAGCACAGGCTCCATCCATGCAGAACGCACCACTCTCCATCCGCGGCCTCGTCAAGATCCACCCCGGCCCCGTCTGCGCGCTGCGCGGCGTCGACCTCGAGATCCCCGAGGGCATGTTCGGCCTGCTCGGCCCGAACGGCGCGGGCAAGTCGACCTTCATGAACATCGTCGCAGGGCTCATCGAGCCGACCGCGGGCAAGGTGCTGCTCGACGGGACCGATGTCGTCGAGAACCCGCGCTTCATGCGCGAGCGGCTCGGCTACCTGCCGCAGGATTTCGGCTTCTATCCCGACCTCACCGGCCGCGCGATGCTGGAGTTCCTGCTGAAGATGAAGGGCGTGACCGGACCGAAGGGCCGCGGTGCGCTTGCGGACGAGCTCCTTGAGCGGGTGAATCTCACCAGCGCCGCCAAGCGCAAGGTCGGCGGCTACTCGGGCGGCATGCGCCAGCGCCTCGGGCTCGCGCAGGCGATCGCGGGCAATCCGCGCGTCCTGATCGTCGACGAGCCGACCGCGGGCCTCGATCCCGAGGAGCGGCAGCGCTTCTACCGCCTGCTCGCCGAGATGAGCGCGGGCCGCGTGGTGCTGCTCTCGTCGCACATCGTCGACGACGTGTC
>CAIOCH010000037.1 GCA_903856525.1 uncultured bacterium
CCGCCGATCATGCACAGTCCGACGCCGCACAGCGTGACCGCTCCTGCCATCGCGTTCTTGCTCATCTCTGTTCTCCGGTTCGTACATTGCCAACGTCATGGCGCCTTCCGCCCGACGGAGGAGTGAGTCGCAGTCCAAATGTACTCTCCGAAACCATGAGTTGAAAGCAATTTGTTTAGGTCAGGGGCGGGAACGGCGGAGGGATCGGCCTTCGCGCCAGACGAACGCGGGGCGAATCCGCCTGCAGAACACCGCCTCGCACCGAAACGCACGCCCGTAGGCCTTGAACTCGACGCCGACCGGATCCGGCAGGGCAGGCGCCTTCCAGAGCAGATCCTGCGGCGCACCTCCGGGCATGCGCGCGCCGTCGGTCACGAAGAGCCCTCTCGGTTCGAGCTTAAGGAGAACCCGCCCAAGCAGTGGCTCGTCGAGCCACCGGATGCCAGTCGACACCTCGCCATCCTCGGGTCTGTCGCGGCGGAAGAAGAACGCCGCGATGCCCTCGACATGGTCGAGCGCCTCGACGGCGTCCTGCTGACGCCCTTCGCAGGGAAGCGGCGCGTCGGCGCTGCCGATGCGCCTCGCGAGACACTCATGCCTATTGCCAGGGCCGGCGATGCTGGCTCGGGGATCGATCTTGCGGACCTCTGGGACGGGTCGCGGCGAGATTTCTTGCTTGAAGCGGCGCCCAGTCTGGCGCTGCAGTTCAGGGCTCCAAGGGCGGCGCAATCCATCAGCCACTCCACGAACTGAGGCTGCTCCATGTACGCAGTCAGTGCACTCGGCGAAGCCGTCCATCACTTTCCGCAGGTCTGAGGTGCCGCAGCGGGGATGAAAGAGAGGGAGTCGGCCTCACCCCTGAGCGTTGGACATCGAACAGTCCGAAAGCGGTTTGGGCGAGTGCGGGTGCCCGCGGCGACTCCATCACCGCCTCGCGCCGAACGCCTCCCCAGGCGCGATGTGCTCCGCCGCGGGGATCGCGTCGGGCGGCACGGCCTCGCCGCGGAAACCGCGCACGGAGATCACGGCGAGAAGCGCCGCGGTGAACGCGAGGATCGACACGCCGAGCACATCGTGCGCGCGCTCGATCAGCCCCCACCAGCGGGAGAATCGCCCGGCGTGCAGATCCGCGGTGGAGACCGGAACCGCGCCGCCGAGCCACGGCAGGAATGCCAGCGAGATCACGGCGAGCTGCAGCAGGATGCATTCCGGTGTCGCGGGGTTCACAACGTACAGTTCGTTCTGGAACCGCGGCGGCGTGAGACCGCCCCAGTGGCCGACGAACCAGCCGAGCAGCGCCGACGCTTTCTCCTTCTTGTCGGCGAGGGTGATCCCCACCGACTCGATCGAGGTTGCGTTGAGCGCGGGGGCGTTCCGCACGCGTCGGCCAACGCTGTTCGCGTCGCACTGGTCGAACGGAGCTTCGACATCGATCCATTCGCCGACCTTGGTGTCGAGGTCGCGCTGGTAGCCGCCCGCCATGAGGCGCAGGCGCGTCGAGCGGATGTCGCAGCGGTAGGTGCGCCCGTCGCATTTCATGCGCAGAACGAGTCCGGAGGCGAACAAGGCGGGTTGCGCCGCTGCATGGCGCCTGAGAACGGCTTCATGGCGCCCTGACGCGGTCTCCGAACGGCGGTGCGGCCGCACTGTAAACTCTCGCACCCGCGGGAGCCGCTCGCCCCGCGTGCCAAGCCGCATGCGCTCCATCGCCGCCTTCCTCCTCGCCGCACTCGCGTCCTTGCTGGCCGCGGCGCACGCCCGCGCCGACGAATCGGCTCCGTGGACCGGCGACTGGGACCTCACCTGGAGCGCGGGCGGCGCGCACGCGCGGCTCGTCCAGACGGGCGACACGGTCTCGGGAGAGGTGCTCCTGGTCGGCTCGCGGATCGAAGGCAAGGTCGATGGCGACCGCTTCACGGGCACGCGCAACGAGGAAGGGCGCGCCCATGCGCTCGTCCTCGTCCTCGACCGCAGCGGAAACGCGTTCGTCGGACACGACGACTCGAGCGGCTGGTGCACCGCCGTCCGCATTGTCGCGGACAGCATCCCAGCCGCCCCCGCGCTCGATAGTCCGCGCGCGGCGTTCGCCGAGTTCACCTTCGTCGCCAACCAGCTGCGCCTCGGCCTCGACGGCTACTGGAACCGCGTCATCGGAAGCGTCGAGTTCGCGCCCGAGGCGATCGCGCTCGTTCCCGAGGAGCGGCTCAGCCAGCTTCGCCGCTACTTCGAGATCGTCGATCTCACCACCTTCGATGTGCGCGAGGTCCCGAGCGAATCTGCGGAGGCCGAGGTGACCGTTCCGCTGCGGCAGCTGCGCTCCGATGCGGTGCTGCCCGTCGTGATACGCCGAGGCACCGACAACCGCTGGCGCGTGGTCGTGCCCAACGAAGACGGCATCGTCGCACTGCGGAAGAACCTCCTCGCCGTCTACGGCGCCAAGCCGCCGACCGATCAGTCGTTCCGCGGCCTTCAATCGCCGCGCGATGCGATGCGCACGTTCCTCGAGGGCACGGTCACGTGGAGCGCGAAGGGCGCGGAAACCGCGATTTCGTCGCTCGACCTCAGCGCGCTTCCCGAGGCGCTGCGGGGGATCGACGGCAGGCTCGCCGTGGGCTACCTGTGCCGAGCGCTCCAGAACATCGGGTTGCGCGAGCTTCAGTCGATCCCGAACGACCCCGCCAACCGCGATCCGGTCGTGCTCTTCGACCACCCGGACGGCTCCATCGTGATCGCCCCGACCGGGCCCGAGCCCGATGCGCCGTGGAAGTTCACCTCCAGGAGCATCGACTCGATCCGCCGCGTCTACTTCATGACCGTGGGTCTTCCGACGAGGCAGGACTCCTCGCTCGGGGTCATCCCCGCGATGGCGTCGTTCGAACTGCGGGAGTTCTTCGGCGCGCGGTTCCCCGCGCTCCTCACGCGCCGCATCGGCTTCGAGGTCTGGCAGGCCCTCATGCTGGTCGTGCTGATGCTCTCCGCCGTCGGGATCGGCCGCGCGGCCGCGCGCGCGGTCTGCGGGGTCCTGCGCCGCATGACGCAGTCGATCGCACCGATGCCCGCGCCGCTGCGCGATGCCCTCTGGCTGCTGTTCACGGTCGCCATGCTGTATCCGATTCCCGGGCTCCTCGGACTCCCGCACCACTCCCAGTACGCGGTTGTTCCCGTCGCGGGCACCCTCGTGAGCATCGCGCTGGGCATCGTCGCGTGGTATCTCGTCGCCGTCGCCTGCACGCTGCTCTCCCGCGCCACCGGGCGCTCGGACGAACTCGCGCTGAACCTGCTGCGCGGCTGTCTGCGCGTCGGCGTCATCACGGGCGCGTTCATCGTCGGCGCGTACGCATGGTCGATCCCCGCGACGAGTGTGCTCGCGGGCCTCGGGATCGGCGGCATCGGCATCGCCTTCGCGTCGCAGCAGACGATTGCGCAGTTCTTCGGCGCAGGCGTGCTGGTCGGCGACCGCACCTTCGGCGTCGGCGACTGGATCCAGTGCAGCGGAGGCGCGGCGGGCACGCTCTCAGGCGTGGTCGAGGGCGTCGGCTTCCGCTCGACGCGCATCCGCAGCGCCGACGGTTCGGTGCTCGCCGTGCCCAACGGCGCGCTCGCGGCGGACACCATCGTCAACTTCGGGCGCCATCGCCCGCGCCCGCTCAGCCTGCAGCTCACCGTCACGCAGGGTGCGACCCTCGAGGGCGTCGAGCGCTTCATCGCCACGCTGCGCGGGCGGATGGCGGCGAGCCCGGCATTTCTCGCCGGCAGCGTCGCGATCGGCGTCTCGGGCATCGCGCGCGACGGGATCCTGGTCCAGCTCAACGCGTACTCCGGGGCGAAGACCGACCAGGAGGAGGCCGACGCGCGGCACGCATTCCTCGTTGAGGTCATGGCGCTTGCCGACGAGCAGGGCCTCGGCCTCGGCCCGCAGTTCGTGCACCCGGTCGATGCGCCCGCGAAGATCTGACCGCGCATCCCATCGAGAGCAGCAGGGAGTCACTGCGTGCGTTCGACCATGGGCCCGATCACCCGCCGACTCCTCGACGCGTGCTGCTCGCTGGCGCGGATGTCGCGGATCCGCTCGAGGAGCTCGGCCTCCTCGAACACGCGCTTCAGGTGCTCGTTGATGGTGGGGACCGAGATCTGAAGCAGTTCCGCCATCGGGGCTTGCGTTGGCCAGTTGGACTCGCCTTCGAAGCGGCACCGGATGTGCGTACGCCCGTCCTCGGTCTGGTAGAGGACGACGAACGACTGGGGCTCGGGCGGCTGGTCGGGCGGTCTCGTTCGAGAGTTCGGCGAACGTGCGGCGGAGCTCCTCGAAGACCGAGCCCATCTCGGCGTTCGAAACCTTGCGCGGGTGGAGTTCGATGCCCGGGAAGTTCTCCGCGAGCATGTACGGTAGACAGGGCCTTTCCAGCCG
>CAIOCH010000038.1 GCA_903856525.1 uncultured bacterium
CCTCGGTGAGCATCGTCGGATCGAGCCGCGGCACGAAGTTCATCACCGCGTCGAGGTTGTTGCCGGAGCTCCGGCCGAGCATGCGCCCCTCGACGGTGAGGCGGGTGAAGAGCCTCGTGCCCGGGAGCGCGGTGAGCATGCCGACCATCGCGGTCGAGACCCCCGCTTCGTGGATGAAGCGCCGCTGCAGGTCGAAGATGCCCGGCTTGTCGCTGTCGAAGCCGACGATGAAACCCGCCATCACCTGCATGCCCGCGGCGTGGATCGCGCGGACCGACGCCACGAGGTCGCGGCGCGTGTTCTGCACCTTGCGGCACTCCTTCAGGCTCTCCTCCTGGGGGCTCTCGATGCCGATGAAGACGTTCTTGAAGCCGGCGCGGACCATGAGGTCGAGGAGCTCGGGGTCGTCGACGAGGTTGATCGACGCCTCGGTGGTGAAGTTGCAGGTGGCGCCGCGCGCGTCGCGCCAGGCGATCATCGCGGCGAGCAGCTCCTTGGTGCGCGCACGGTTGCCGATGAAGTTGTCGTCGACCACGAAGATCGCGCCCTTCCAGCCGGTGGCGAGGACGGCGTCGAGCTCCTCGACCACGCGCGCGGGCGTCTTGACGCGCGGTACGCGGCCGTAGACGGCGGTGATGTCGCAGAACTCGCAGTCGAACGGGCAGCCGCGGGAGAACTGCACCGAGAGCGTGAGGTAGTCGTCGACATCGACGAGATCCCAGCGCGGGATCGGCGTGCGGCGGATGTCGGGGCGCTCGGCGGCCTGGTAGCGCGGCTGGAGCCGTCCGGCGGCGAGGTCGGCGACGAGCGTCTCCATGAGGTCCTCCGCCTCGCCCACGACGCAGCACGCGACCTCGGGGAACCGCTCGGCGCCGGTGGTGAAGAGCGGCCCTCCGGCGACCACGGGGCGCGCGAGCGCGTTGGCGCGGGTGATGACCTCGCGGGCGGACGGCTCCTGCACGATCATCGCGGAGAGGAACACGGCGTCGGCCCAGCGGAGGTCGTCGTCGCGGAGCGCGGTGACGTTGAGGTCGACGAGGCGCAGGTTCCAGTTGCGCGGGAGCATCGCGGCGACCGTCATGAGCCCGAGCGGCGGGAACGCCGTCTTGCGGCCGACGAGCCGCATGACATGGCTGAAGCTCCAGAAGGTGTCGGGCGTGCGCGGCGAGACGAGGAGGATGTTCATCGTCCGGCTGGAGGTGGTCGTCGCGGGGACGACCTGCGCGGCGTTGGACGGCGTCGGGACGTGAAGCATCGAAGTGCGGGGTGCGTGGCTCATGGGGGGCACGTGGCTCATGGGGCGTGCGTTGGGGAGGTTGGCGATGAGGTTGGCGAGAAGGGGCGCGTGGGAGCGCGGACGCCATCATTGGGCCGCATCGGGGCTGCGCCATCGGGGAACGCTTCCTCGTTGAATGCCGAGGTCGAGTTCCGCGGTCGAAATCCACCATCGAAAGCCAAGGTCGAGAGCCAAGGTCGAAAGCCAAGGTCGAAAGCCAAGGTCGAGAGCCAAGGTCGAATTCCGTCGCCGAACCGCTGCGCCGCCCGCGTTCCGTCGCCGGTGCGTCGGCGCCGCGAATGCAACGCAGGTCCACGCTGGTCGGCCGCCGCGTGGATCCAGCCGCACGCCCGTCGCGGAGATGGAAGCGGCCTCTTCTCTGGCTTGGCGCGCGGCCGATGGGGCGTTCTCCCACTCGGCCCGGCACACACGGCACAATCACCCCAATGCGATCCGTGGAGATGGGGCGAATGCTCCACTTAGCCCTTTCTCACGCATCCCATCGACTGGCATGGAGCGGCGACGGCCTGGGAGGAGTAGTTTCCATGTCGCAGCAGTCCACCGTCCCGCTGCGCCGAGGCGTGCCGACACCGGCACATGCAGAGTTCAACGCCCAACCG
>CAIOCH010000039.1 GCA_903856525.1 uncultured bacterium
CGTTTTTCCGGTGCTTCAGGAACCTGAAGACCCTTCAACGTGTCGCAGAAACTGGGTGCAGTACAGGATGCCGCGCTCACTTGCCGCGCAGGAGTTCCGCGGCCTCCTGGGAGCGTCCGATCGCCTCGAGCAGCAGGCGCTTGCCGTCGATCTCCACGACACCCACGCTGCGGATCCCAGGCAGCGCCCGCAGCGCGATCGTGCGCACCGCAGCCGCTCCGTCCGCGGCGCCCTTGGTGGAGCGCTCGGTCATGCGCACCACGAACACCCGCCCCTCGGCACCGCGCGATGGCTCGACGCGCACCTCGAGCGTGCGCCCATCACCGTCGATGCGCATCTCGGCTGGCTCGGTCGCAGCCGCCAGCAGCCGCGGTGCCGACACCACGCGTGCCGATCCGTCCTTGACCAGCTTCTCGAGCGCCTCCGGTGAGGCCACCGCACCGTCGATGCTCGCGGAGTCGAGGCCGGCGCCGATCTCGACGACGCGGATCGACCACTGCAGCGTCGCGGCGGGCAGCGCCTGCTCCAGCCGCGCCACACGGCGGCGGATGTCGTGGTGGTACGACGGGGGTGCGTCGATGGTCGCGACCGGACCGGTCCACTCGATGGTCACCGTCTCGCCGCCCGTCATGCTCCATGCATCCTCGCTGCCTGCGGCGAGGTAGTCGGCCAGCATGCGCGGCAGATCGTCGCTCGAGCTGGGTGCGCCCTCCATCGTGGCCATCCGCTGCAGCAGGGGGCCGAAGGCATACTGGGCCTGCGTGCGCAGCCGCCGCTGTCCATCGGGATCGGTGATCACCAGCAGGCCCGCGGCGACATCCACCACATAGGTCTCGTACTCCGGCGAGATCGCGCGCAGCACGGCGTCGAGCGCCGAGCGGATGCTCGCACCCTCGCAGCTCACTGGCTTGAGCGCCCACCCGCCCGATTCGCCGACTGCGCGGACATCGATCTCGATGGGCGCCTTGACGGCGTCCTTGATCGCCTTGAGCACATCGCCGGCGGGCGCGTCGCGGAACGACACCGCCTTCCCGAATCGGCCGTCGAGCCGCTCCAGCAGCGCCAGATCGCTGGCGAGCGCCTGCGCAGCCACATCGGCCAGAAACGCCTCACGCTTGGCTTGCGCCGGGTCCGCGGCAGGAGCATCCTTCGGAGCAAGCTTGGGGGGAACTCCCTGCTGGAGCGTGGCGCAGACGATGGCGATGGAGACGAGTGCGTGGGTCATGACGGCCTCGCGGCTCAGCCGCGCGATTGCAGCGTGTCGTGGATGGGCATGACCAGGTTGGGAATGACCCGCTGCTCGGCGAGCATCTCCGCGTGGCCGACGACGGCGCCGAACGCCGCCTTGAGTTCATCGAGCGAGCCGAGTGGCCCGAACTTGCGCACCGTCAGCAGCACCGAGATCGGATCGTCGCCACGGTCGGCGGGCGAAGGGACCGCAGGCCGCGTGCGCACCTCGAACACCGCCTGCATGTCGCCGCGTTCGCCCATGGTGATGGCGAGCGCAGGCTGCGCCTCGCTCACGCGCTCGAAGCCCGTCTGTGCGAACCCCGGATCGATGAGTCCCGCCAGCGGCGACTGCGCGAGCAGCGCGTCGAACACCACCGAGTCCTTGTCGAGCTCCGTCTCGAAGTCGAACCCCAGCACGATCTCGAGCATGGCGATGTTGAGCGGCGAGATCGA
>CAIOCH010000040.1 GCA_903856525.1 uncultured bacterium
CGGGCGGATCATCTCGTACTTCGAGGAGGAGTACCACGCGGGCCGCACGCCGAACCCCTGCGTGCGCTGCAACGACTGGCTCAAGTTCGGCAAGCTGCGGCAGTACGCCGAGCAGCTCGGCTGCGACGCGGTGGCCACGGGGCACTACGCGCAGGTGGCGCGCACGGCGGACGGACCGCGCATCGAGCGCGGACTCGACCGCGCGAAGGACCAGTCGTATGTCCTGTTCGGGATCGGCCGCGAGGCGCTCGCGCGCATGATGCTGCCGATCGGCGCGATGGAGAAGCCGCGCGTGCGCGAACTCGCGCGCGAGTTCGGACTCCCCGTGTCCGACAAGCCCGACTCGCAGGAGATCTGCTTCGTGCCCGACGACTACGCGGCATTCCTCGAGCGGCGCGCGCCGGACCGGTTCGCCGAGGGCGCGATCGTCGACGAGGCGGGCCGCGAGCTCGGGCGGCATGAGGGGCACCAGCACTTCACGGTGGGCCAGCGCAAGGGCATCCGCGTGCCGGCGACGATTCCGCTGTACGTGCTGCGCAAGGACCCCACGGCGAACACCGTGGTGGTCGGTCCGCGGGAATCCCTCGATGTCGCGGCGATCGAGGCCACCGACACCGCGTGGTACGCAGCCCCGGGCGCCGACGGAACCGAAGTCGAGTGCACGGCGCAGGTTCGCGCGCACGGGGCGCCGATTCCCGCGCGGGCGCGGCTGGTGGACGGCGTGCTGTCGGTGGCGTTCGCGCGCCCGGAAGCAGGCGTCGCGCCGGGGCAGGCGGTGGTGTGCTACGACCGCGATGAACGCATCCTCGGCGGCGGCTGGATCCGCGCTACATTCCGCGCGTGATCTACGCCGGCATCGACGAGGCGGGCTACGGCCCCCTGCTTGGACCGCTGTGCGTCGGGGTGAGCGCGTTCCGCTTGCCCGACGTGCGCGATGCCGCGTCGGCGCCCGACCTGTGGTCGCTGCTCTCCGCCGGCGTGTGCCGCAAGCCCAAGGACGCGCGACGCCGCATCGCCATCGCCGACAGCAAGAAGCTCAAGAGCGCGGGCAGGCAGCCGACGGTGCATCTCGAGCGCGGCGTGCTGGCGTTCACCTCGCATGCGCTCGGCTCCGACGCCGCGCTGTTCGAGGAGCTCGGCGTGCACGCGCGCGCCTCGAAGGCGGCACCATGGCATGCGCTCGAGCTGCCCCTGCCCGAGTGCCACACCGCCGATGAACTCGCGATCGCACGCAATGTGGTGCGCCGCGCGCACGAGCGGGCGGGGATCGAGCTCGCGCGCTTTGGCGTGACGGCGCTCGACGCGCCTGCGTTCAACGCGCTCTACCGCGAGCTCGCCAACAAGGCGCACGTGAACATGTCGCTGGTGTTCGAGGGCGTGCGCCAGGTCGAGCTCATGCGCGGCGACGAGCCCGCGTTCATCGCCGTCGACCGCCAGGGCGGACGCGCCGACTACACACGCGAACTCGAGGAGCATGTCGCCCGCGGCGCGCGCGTGCGCACCATCGCCGAGAGCGACGAGCGCTCGACCTACGAGGTGGGCGACGGCCTCTTCGTGAGCTTCGAGGTCGAGGCCGAGGACCGACACCTCCCCGTCGCCCTCGCCTCGATGGGCGCGAAGTTCGTACGGGAGCTCTTCATGCGCCGCCTGAACGCGTTCTTTGCGGAACGCCAGCCGGGTCTCGCACCGACGGCCGGCTACGTGGAGGACGGGCGGCGTTTCCTCGCCGAGGTGAAGCCGATCCTGGTCCGCGAAGCGATTCCGGAGTCGGAGTTCGCGCGGGTCGTCTGACCCTGGAACCCCCGTCCAGGCGTAGAACCGCGGTCGAGAGGGACGGCCACCCCCCCGGGGGGCGCCGCCCGCGGGCAAGCCGTTGCATTGGCTCGGGCAGGGGCTTACACTGTTCGGCTCGGCGGTTTTTCGCCGATCAGGACCATTCCCCGTGCCCGACCCCGTGACCACCGACGACCCAGCCAGTACCGACGACGACCGCCGCGCGAGTGCGCGCCGTGGTTCGTCGCCGCGAGACTGGTTGAGGGGCGTCCGGTGAGTTGACGCGCATGAGTTGACGCGCACGGTTCGTTCCCCAGTTCACATTCCGGATTGAAACGGCTCGCCGAGGACGGCGGCCACGATCGACACTCAGTCCCGCCCGTCGGCGGGCAACATCAGGATTCCCGACATGGCTACCGATCTCAACAGGGTCCGCAACATCGGCATCTGCGCGCACATCGACGCAGGCAAGACCACCGTCTCCGAACGCATCCTCTTCTACACCGGCCGCAACTACAAGATCGGCGAGGTGCACGAGGGCACGGCGACCATGGACTTCCTCCAGGAAGAGCAGGAGCGCGGCATCACCATCCAGTCGGCCGCGACCACCTGCCCATGGACCAAGGACGGCGTCGACTACAAGGTCAACCTGATCGACACCCCGGGCCACGTCGACTTCACCATCGAGGTGGAGCGCTCGCTGCGCGTGCTCGACGGCGCGTGCGCGGTGTTTGACGGCAAGGAAGGCGTCGAGGCGCAGTCCGAGACCGTGTGGCGCCAGGCCGACCGCTACGGCGTTCCGCGTCTCTGCTTCATCAACAAGATGGACAAGATGGGCGCCGACTGGGACTTCTCCTTCGCGTCGATCCGCTCGCGCCTCGGCGCCAACGGCATCGCCATCCAGCTGCCGATCGGCAAGGGCAACGACTTCATCGGCATCATCGACCTCGTGGAGATGAAGGCCATCTACTTCTCGCAGGAGGATCAGGGCGCCCACATGACCGACGGCGAGATCCCCGCCGAGCTCAAGGACAAGGCCGAGATCTTCCACGCCGAGCTCATCGAGAAGGTGGCTGAGATCGACGACGAGCTCACGGAGGCCTACCTGACCGATGCGAGCAAGATCACCAAGGAGCAGCTCAAGGCCGCGCTCCGCAGGGGCACCATCGCCATCAAGTGCTTCCCCGTGCTCTGCGGCGCCGCGCTCAAGAACATCGGCGTGCAGAAGATCCTCGACGCCGCCGTCGACTACCTGCCCAACCCGACCGAGCGCCCCGAGACCAAGGGCGTGAACCCGGACGACGTCAACCAGGCGATGACCCGCCCGCACGACCCGAACGCGCCCTTCTCAGCGCTGGTGTTCAAGGTCGTGTCGGACACCCACGGCGACCTCACCTACATCCGCGTGTACTCGGGCAAGCTCGACAAGGGCACCCGCGTGCTCAACCCCGGCAACGGCAAGCGCGAGAACGTGAGCCGCATCTTCGAGATGCACGCCAACAACCGCAACGCGCTCGAGGAAGTGGACGCCGGCAACATCGTCGCCGTCATCGGCCTCAAGAACTCGTACACCGGCGACACGATCTGCGACCCCGAGAATCCCATCATCCTCGAGCGCATGACCTTCCCCGAGCCCGTGATCTCGATGGCGATCGAGCCGATCACCGCCGACGACAAGAAGAAGCTCGGCGACGCGCTCACCACCATCCGCCGCGAGGATCCCTCGTTCCGCTCGAACTACAACGACGAGACGGGCGAGACCATCATCGCGGGCATGGGTGAGCTCCACCTCGAGATCATCAAGAACAAGCTCACGCGCGACATGAAGATCGGCGTCAACGTCGGCAAGCCCCGCGTCTCGTACCGCGAGACGATCACGGGCATGGCCAACGATGTCCGCGGTCTCTTCAAGAAGCAGACCGGTGGTCGCGGCCAGTTCGGCGACGCGGTCGTCAGCGTCTCCCCCATCACCCCGGAGGAGGCTGCCGCCGAGGAGCTGAAGATGAAGGACGGCGTCGTGTTCGAGGACAAGATCTCGGGCGGCGTGGTTCCGCGCGAGTTCATCCCGAGCATCGAGTACGGCGTGCGCCAGGCCGCGGCCTCGGGCGTGCTCGGCGGCTACCCCGTCATCAACGTGCGCGTCCAGCTCGTGTTCGGTTCGTACCACGACGTCGACTCGAGCCAGGTGGCGTTCGAGCAGGCCGGCATGCTCGCCTTCCGCGAGGCGGTCATGAAGGCGAAGCCGGCGCTCCTCGAGCCCATCATGAAGCTCGTCGTCACCACGCCGGACGAGTTCTTCGGCAACGTGTCGGGCGACATCGCCTCCCGCCGCGGCCAGATCACCGACCAGGAGATGCGCGGCAACGCGCGTCTGCTCACCTGCGAGGTGCCGCTGTCCGAGCTCTTCGGCTACACCACGACGCTGCGCTCGATGACGCAGGGCCGCGCCACCAGCTCGATGGAGCCGCTCACCTACCGCGTGATGCCCGAGCGCCTCAAGGACGCCGTCCTCAAGAAGTGATCGGCATGCACACCGCATGATCCAGCGGCCGCCGGGCAACCGGCGGCCGCTGTCGTTTTCGGCGGGCTTTCCTGCGCTCGGCGCACGGACGGCGCCGCCAACTCCGCAGGCGTGACGGGACCGTCCGCCGCGCCTACCATGGCGCCCCATGGCCGACCCGCAGGGCGAACCATCCGAGCTGCAAGGTGAACGCGGGCTGTTCCGCGCGGAGTACGAGCGCGAGCTCGGGCATTGGCTGCGGCGTCGGCTCGGATGGCTGTGCGTCGCCTACGCGACCTTCCAGGTGCTCGCGACCGTGTCCGTCGTGGTGACCACGATCTGGGCGGAGGAACTGATCGAGGCGCGGGAGCGGGACCGGGCGCGCGCGGCCGCGATGGAGGGCGATTCCGACGCCGCCGCATCCGAGTCACCCAACGCACGCGCGCAGACGCCACTCGACGCAGTGGGGGAGATCGCGCGCGACATCGCGCGGGAGGTCCGCCGCGAGGACCCCGGCGCCGCCCCGCCGTCGCGTCAACCCATCGGACGCATGGTCGACCGATGGTGGGAGGACACGATCGCGCCGATCACGGTGCGGGATCGCGGTGCCGGCGCCGCCGGCGGGAGCGAGCCTGACGGCGTGCCGCAAGCGGAAGCGGGACCTTCCTCCGTCAACACGGGAATCGCCATCGACTCCGCCGCGCGGCCGCGGGCCGAGCCCGAGATTGCGCCCGATCTGCGCATCCCCTGGTTCATCTGGCTCGCACTCAACATCCCCAGCCTCGTGGTGATCGCCTGGTTCGGGCTGCACGTGCGACCTCGCCTCTTCACCCGCGCCGAACTGGTGGATGCCGCGTCGCGCATGATCATCACGCTCGGCTTCCTCACCTTCGGACTCGAGACGGGCATGCTGCTCGCGAGCCCGAACGCGACGGCGATGCCGCTCTTCTCGATCTTCGTGTGGCACGTGACGGCATCGCTGTTCCTCCCGTGGAGTTGGCGCGAGTCGCTCAAGCCGATCCTCCCCATCCTCCTCTGCTGGGTGCTGCTGCGCGCGGGGCTCGCGTCGGAGAGCGGCGAGTGGTTGGAGTTCGTGCTGGCGGTGCTCTTCGCCCCGCTCCTCTTCGTGCCCGCGCTCGTCCTCTGCTACGTGCGGCTGCGCTGGCACCGCAACCGCTTCAAGTCGGGCTTCGTGGGGCGCCGGTTCGTGCAGATGCGGCGCGAGTTCCTGCAGGCGCGCGCGGTGCACGAGTCGCTCTTCCCCAAGCCGCTCGACGCGGGCTGGATGCGCTTCGACTTCGGCTACCGCCCCGCTGCCGACATCGGCGGAGACTTCATCCACGTGTGGACGGACGATCGCGAGCGCTTCCATTTGGCGCTGATCGATGTGACGGGCCACGGGCTGGCGAGCGCCATGAGCGTGGCACGCATCCACGGCGAGATCGAGCGCCTGCGCGACGAGTATCCCGACGAGGGCCCCGCGCGGATCCTGCTGCGGCTGAACCGCTACTTCCACCGGCTGCTGGCGAAGCACAAGCTGTACGCCACCGCGGTGCTGCTGATGATCGACCCGCACAGCGGTGAACTGCACTACGCGAACGCGGGGCATCCACCCGTGTTCGTGCGCTCGCGCGGTCGTGTGACGGAACTCGCCTCCACCACCTTCCTGCTGGGCGCCGTGGACGACTCGATGTTCGGCGACGAGGAGGGCGTGGTTCGCCTCGAGGAGGGCGACACGATGATCCTCTACACCGACGGCGCCTACGACGCGCGGAATCCGAAGGGCGAGCGCTTCGGACTCGACCGGCTGCGCGAGATCCTGCAGCGGTCGTCGGCGCCACCGAGCTGGACGCAGTACCTCATGCGCCTGGTGGAGACCTTCGAGGCGGGCATGCCCGAGGATGACCTGCTGATCGCAGAGGTATCGTTCTTCAGCCGCCGCAGCCTGTCCTCGATCACGGGCGATGATCTGCCGCGCTCCGCGCCGGGTTCACCGGGTAGTTCATCGGATGGTTCATCGGGTGGTCCATCGGGTGGTTCGAGAAACCCTTCCGCCATCACGACCGGTGCTCCGTCGACCATTCCGTCCTCCGAACAGTACCCGGGTGCCCAAGCATGACGCCCCATGCAGCGACGGCGGATCCGCACCGCATCGATCCTGATCGAGTGCGACGGCTGCTCGATCACGCCGTGCGCATCGCGGTGCGCGGCCACGGTGGCGCGGAGCCGAACCCGATGGTGGGTTGCGTGATCGCAACCGCCGGTGGAGCCGTGATCGCCGAGGGTTTCCACCGACGCTGCGGCGGGCCGCATGCCGAGATCGAGGCCCTGCGCGCCGCGGGCGAGCGCGCGCGCGGCGCGGTGGCGCTGGTCACGCTCGAGCCGTGCGCACACCGCGGACGAACGGGGCCATGTGCGGATGCGCTCATCGACGCTGGCGTGTCGCAGGTGCTGTACGCGGTGCCCGATCCCAATCCACTCGCCCGCGGTGGCGCCGCGAGGCTGCGCGAGG
Source organism: uncultured bacterium (assembly GCA_903856525.1). Lineage (GTDB taxonomy): Bacteria > Planctomycetota > Phycisphaerae > Phycisphaerales > SM1A02 > QWPT01. The sequence continues at coordinate 6,786 of CAIOCH010000040.1, forward strand.
CGGGTGTTGCGGCGGACCATGTGCCGCATGCGGGTGCACTCGAGCTGGCGCGGCCCTTTCTCAAGCGCGTGACCACGGGGTTGCCGTGGGTCACCGCGAAATGGGCGCAGTCGGTCGACGGCGCGATCGCGCTCGCCAACGGCGACAGCAAGTGGCTCTCCTGCGGGAGGTCGCGGCGGATGGTGCACCGCGAGCGCGGGCGCGTCGATGCGATCCTCACCGGGATCGGCACGGTGATCGAGGATGACCCGCAGCTCACGCCGCGAGGGGTGCGCGTCCAGCGCATGCCGCGACGGGTGGTGTTCGATCCCGAGGTCGAGATCCCGATCGAGTCGCGGCTCTGCGATGGCACCGCGCGGACCACGCTGCTCGTGGGCGCGACCCTCGACCGCGCGGCCGAGGGTCGGCTTGCGATGCTGCGGGCGCGCGGCGTGGATGCCGTCGCGCTCGGCGCGGACGATCGGATCGAGCCGGCGCTGCGGACGCTCGCGGGCCAAGGCGTGTCCACGGTGCTGGTCGAGGCCGGGGGCGGTGTGGTCGGCCGACTGGTCGCCGAAGGGCTCCTCGACGAAGCCTGGGTATTCGTGGCACCGCTCGTTGTGGGCGACGGGCTCGCGCAGCGTCCCGCTCGGGGCATGGAGCGCTCGATCCTGGCGGAGATTCCGCGCGGACGGCTCCTCGCGGTGCGTCGACGAGGCGAGGACGCATTGCTGCAGTTCCGCTTCGGTACGGCCTGACGCGCCGGAACCGGCGTCCACTCCGCGGCGATGCGAGCGCGATCGCGCTGCGCGGGCTCACCGGCGCGCGCGGAAACCGAGTTCCTCGGATGTCAGGGGCAGCTCGATGCCGCCGTGGAGGCGCAGCACGCCATCGCCGTTCTCGAGCACGATGCGCCCATCGGTCGCGCGGCGCGCGATGCGAACGGTGTCGAGCGGCTCGCTGGCGAAGCCGATGAAACTCACCGTCGCGAGCAGTTCCGCTGCAGGGAACGGCGCAACCTCGACGCCCGTGGCGCGTGTCTCCGTGAGTGCCTTGAGGAGACCCTCGACGGCGGCGGTCTCGACCGTGCCCGCGGTCGACTCGCCGCTGCCCTGTCGACCGAGCGATGCGGTCCATCCATCGGTCTCGCGCCGCAGGGTGAGGCGCGGAGCACCTTCGGCGGCACCGAGCGCGATCTCGATCGAGGCGATGTCGCGGGCGCGCACGCCACTCGCCACCGCATCGATGAGTCGCTCGAGCCTTGGAATCATGGGTGCGAGCACGGCGGCGGGGAGCCGCACGACCGTGGTGGTTCCGTCGAGCATGCCGAAGCGATCCTGCGCTCCGAGGGACACCACATCGCCGATCAGCAGCGCCCTCCGCGTGCCCGCCGAATCGACCTCGATCGTGGCGCCCGCGGGCTCGAGACCGTAGACGGAGAGCTCCACGGGTCGATCCGAAACGAACCCCCCGCTCTTGGCGCGGCGCAGCGCATCGACGAGTTCCTCGACCTGCACGCGGTCGGCGCGGGTGCGCACGGGCGATTCGATGCGGTAGTTTCGGCCATCGCGCGCGATCACCATGTCACCCGACGGGGCCCGAAGCGCAAGCCGATCCACCGCGCCGAGATCCGCGAAGAGATCGCGGCGGCGGAACTCCTTGGGATCGCGCCCGAGGGCGTACTCGTGGAGCTCGGCGTCGATCACCTGATAGCCGTCGGCTGCCGCACCGGGAGCGGATGCCACCCGCGCGTAGGCGCGGCCGGCCAGGCTCCGTCGACCAAGCTCCACGGCGATCGTGCGCGGCGCCACCGGACTCCCCGCGGAAGCGGCGGTCGAGCCTGCGGGACCGATCGCCGCCGAGTCCTCACGCAGCTCGATGCGCGCGGCCGGGGGAGAAAGGCCCGCCTCCGCCAGCCTGGCGGCGCGGGTCGCGTCATCACCGAGCTCCACAGTGCGCACCGACTCCGCCTTGAGCACGCGACCGATCAACTGTCGCATGCTCCAGCCGTCAATGGCATGGTGCACGGGCTCGGTCTGCTGCCAGGCGCTGCCCCGCCGCTCGAACACATGCTGCACGCCATCGCGCTCAAGCACGATGGTGGCAACGCGGTCTGGGTCGATCGCGTCGGCGGCCACGAGCGGCGCGCGCGAGACCGCGCGCTGCGCCGGCCCATCGCCAAGCTGCAGCGACGCAGCGGCAAGCGCGCCCGCGACGGCGAAGGCGATGCATCCGCGGACCCACCTCATGCGCGCCTCCTTCGCCGACCGATCACGGCGGCACCGCACGCGATCGGTCCCAGCGCGACGATGGCGCCGAATCCCAACGCCCATGTCCGCTGCATGGCCTCGGAGAGCCCCTCGATGCGCGGGACCTCACGGCCACTCAGGCCCGCGTCGAGAAGGTCACCACGGCCCGCGAGCCACGCCACCGTCGACAGCAGCAGTTCCCGGTTGCCCGGGTTGACCAGCGCGGTGCGACCGCCACCGAGGTTGTCGGACAGGTCGGCGACGCTCGACAGCATCCACCCACCGCTTCCCACCAGTGCGACGCGCTGCGTACCGCCGGCGATCTTGCGCTCGGCGATGGCCGCCACTGCGAGCGGCGTCGACAGTGCCTTGCCCGCGGGCACCTCCCGCACGCCGTCGCCATCGCCACGCCAATCGTCGGCAAGCCAGCGTTCGGGCGAGGGAGCGACCTCGACCACGGTCTGCACGGTCACCCCTGCAGGCATGGGCTCGGCGCGACGGATCTCCATGGGCTGGTTGAACAGGATCGACCGTCCGCGCAACCGCTGGGTCAGAGGCGACTCGGGCGGCGCCCGCTCGATGAGCTGCCACGGGCGCACCTCGGGCGTGCCGTCCTCCCTCGCCACGAGCTCGAGCACCACCTTGCCGGCATCGGGCTCGAGCCCGAACGGCGAGAGCACCTGCTGCCACGGATCTGGCTGCCCGAGCACCGAGAGCATGCTGCGCCCCGCGGTAACCAGCACGGACTCGCCGTCACCGACCAGCCGCGCAACCTCCTCGACCAAGAGCTTCTCCTCGCGAGCGAGGTCGAGCTGGGCACGGCGCAACGCGGGCAGCACCACGAACACCTGCGGACGGCCGCTCTGCTTGATCGGCCGCTCGCCCCTGCCCGGCGTCCACTCGCGCACGCCGAATCCGGCGCTGCGCAACGCGTCAGCGACCGCCACGAGGTCGGTGTGATCCTGCCTTGCACGCAGCAGTGAGTCGCGCTCGCAATGGAGGAAGATCACCTCCGGCATCGAGCCTGCACCGATGCTGCGGATGGCACCCGAAAGCACCTCCTCGCCGCGGAAACCCCAGCTGTAGCTCACGCGATCGGCGCCGCTGGCGGCGATGTTGCGCGGAAAGATGCGCCATGCCGGAATGACCGCCAGCCTGCCACCACCCGCGACCACGGCGGCCTCGCCCTTCACGAGCTCGCGTCCGAGGGCGTCGATCTCCAGCCCGGGAAGGGCCTCGAGATCCTGCCGCGCCGAGGCCATCGCCGTGGCGAGCTCCTCGTACGGCGCGATCCGTCCCGAGGCGACGTTGCGCACCGCCTGTGGTATGGCCTGCTGCCCACGCCACTCGCCGAAGAGGGTGGCGGCGCTCGCCAGCTGATCACCCCAGACGCGGAATCCCTGCGCCAGCGCCGAGCGCGCCCCCTCGATGTCGGGGAGCGGCCTCGTGGCGCTCGTGCGCGAGAGTTCGACCACACCCTTGCGGAACTCCTCGCCCTCGGTCGAGATCTGCGCGAACATCGCAGCCAGTTGCTCGAGGGTGCGGCGGACGGGGCTGTCGGCGGCCAGTTGCTGCGCAGCGGCGCGGAGTCCGGCGGGCTGCGATCCGCTCTCGCTGCGGAAGCGGTCGTACACCGCGAGTGCCCGCGCGATCGCATCCTCGGAGCGCGCGAGGTCGCCGGCGCGCGAGGCGACCAGACCCGCCAGTGCCTCCTCGAACGCCCCGCTCGACGCGGGGTCGGCGGGGTCGATGCGGCGCGCGTCGATCGATGCGTTTGCGTCGCGGAACCGCTCGAGCACCTCGTCGATCTGCCGCAGCACCGCGGGATCGGACTCCGAGGCGTCGACGAAGAGCAGCACCTGCCATGATCCTTCGAGTCCGCGCAGCAGTTCCACGGTGGAGGGCGCGAGGCTGTAGGCGCGCGTCTTGGTGGCGTCGAGCTCGACGCGCAGCACCGGGCGCGACAGCAGCATCACGGCCGAAGCGGCGCAGGCCACCACGCCCGCCAGCACGAAGGCCCGTTCGCCTCCCACGGCGCCGCGCGCGAGCAGCCCTGCCGGTGCGCGTCCCCGCACGCGCTCGAGCGACACGATCGCGAAGGCGATCGCGGTGCCGGCGATGGCGAGGAAGTAGGCGATGGACGCCGAATCGAAGAGACCGAGCGCGAAGCCCTCGAGCCTGCGGATGGGATCGAGACCCGCCGCGACCGGTGCGTACTCGAGCGGCAGCGCGCCCGTGAGGATGCGCGACCCCGCCACCAGCCCGAGCCAGAGAAAGAACGCACCGAGGAAGGCCACGGCCTGGCTCGAGGTCGTGCTCGAGACGGCGATGCCCAGGCAGCCCGCCGCGAAGCCGGCGAGGAAGAGCCCGAGCAGGCCGCACGCGATCTCTCCGTAGTCGGGAGCCGCGTACCACTCGAGCGGGAGCGCGAGCAGCGCCACGGGCACGAGGCTCGCGGCCACCACGCCGGCACAGGCGATGGCCTTGCCGATCACCATCTCGGCGGTCGACAGTGGGCTCGCAAAGAGCGTTTCCCACGTCTTGAGCCGGAACTCGTCGCTGAAGCTGCGCATCGACATCGCCGGCGCCGTGGCGAGCAGCGACCAGCCGCAGGCGAGCAGCACGGTGCGCAGCGTGGCGGGCCGTGCGTCGGCGAAACTGCCGCTGAAGAACGCGACCGCCGCCACGATGCCCACGATCGCGAGCACGATCCAGCCGCTCGGCGCCACGAACGTGCTCCGCCACTCGCGGGTGGCCACGGCCACGATGCGTTGGAAACGCGCGCTCATGACGCAGCCTCCTTCACCATCGACACGAACACCTGTTCCAGGGATCGCTCGCACACCCCCATGGCGCGCACCGGAATGCGCACCTCGGCCAGCAGCCGCCCGACCGCCTCGCGCGGATCGCGGAGGTCGGCGGCGACGAACTCGGTGCGCACCCAGCCGTCGACGAGCGGGGTCTCGCGCGTGGAACGGCAGAGTCCCGCAGCCTCCGCCGCCAGCGCAAAGGCGCGCTCGCTCTCGACGAAGTACGCGGCGTTGTCGGCGGCGCGTCGTCGAAATGCCTCGAGCGGCTCGTGCGCCACCACCCGCCCGTGCGCGATCACCAGCAGCTCGGAGCACACGCTCTCCACCTCCGCCAGGAGGTGGGAGGAGAAGAGCACCAGCCGCGATTCGCCGAGTTCACGAACCAACTGCCGGAAGGCGAGCGTCTGCGCGGGATCCAGACCGACCGAGGGTTCGTCGAGAATCACCACCTTCGGATCGCCGAGGATCGTGGCCGCAAGCCCCACGCGCTGCTGCATGCCCTTCGAGAGCAGCCCGCACAGGCGGTCGGAGAAGCGCGCCACGTCGCAGCGCTCCATCGCCGCGTCGATCTGCGGGCGGCGCTGCGCGCGCCCGATCGCCGCAAGTCCCGCCCGGAACTCGAGGTACTCGCGGACCGTGAGCTCGGGATAGAGCGGCGCCGACTCGGGCAGATAGCCAACGCACGCCCGCACCGCCGCGGGATCGCGCGCGGCGGCAACGCCCGCCACCAGCAGTTCGCCCGCATCCGGCGCGAGCACACCCGCGATCATGCGGATCGTGGTGGTCTTGCCCGCCCCGTTCGGACCGAGCAGCCCGCACACGCCTCGCGATGGCAGCGCGAACGACGCATCGCGCACGGCCACCGCGTGGCCGAAGCGCTTGGCCAGGTTGCAGGCCACCACGCCGACATCGGCGCGAACCGACGGCTCGTTGGCCATCATCGCGCCATCCACGGCGGAACTCGCTTCAATCGCAGCTTGCGAACCCATTTCACCTCGCGAGCAAACAGTGTACCGAGGCGCGGCGGCGAGGGCGGCGGCACAAAGGTCCCACCATGGGCGGATCGTGCGGATCGCCTCCTGCGCCCGACCCCCGCCACCGACTGTCGGATACACTCTCCCCGCTCGGACGCATCCATGCCGACAGACGACGCGCCTCACGAGGAGGTCGGGAAACCCACCGACCCCAGCCTGCCGCACGACGGTTCCTTCCGCTTCGAACTGAGGGGATCCGCGCCGCTGTCGGCGTCGGAACGCGCGGCCCTCGCCCGATTCTCCATCACCGACCTCCCGCCGCCCGGGGCCGCCGATGCGCAGCGGGCCGATCGCGCCGCGCGGGCGCTGGAGCTGCTTGGCCAGGGTGTGGGCATCGTGGAGTTGGGCGGCGAGATCGTGTGGATGAACCAGGGTCTCGCCGCGCAGTCGCCCGAGGTGATGCGGCGGTTCGCCGACTGCTGCGTGGACGCTGCTGGTTCCTGGCGACGTGGCAGGCTGCTCGCGGCCACCATCCGATCGACCTTCCGGGTTGGCGCATCGTGGTACGACGTGGTCATGACGCCCTTCCGACGCACGGGGGAGACGGAGATCGTGGGCGCGGTGGCGCTTCTCGTCGACGCGACCGCCATCCGTCGCATCCAGGACCGCCTCGATGCGGTCGACCAGGCGGGCACGGGCCTCCTGCAGTTCGACTCCGACGCGGTCCGGGCAATGAACGCCGCCGAGCGTCTGCGTGCCCTCGAGGGGAGGGTCATCGCGGCAACGCGCAGCGTGCTGGGCCTCGACCACTTCGAGTACCGGCTCACCGACCGCCGCACTGGCCAGCTCGAGCTCGTGTTCTGCAGCGGCCTGGTGCCGCTCGGCATCGGCGAACGCATCTTTGCCCGCGCCGAGGGCAACGGCCTGAGCGGTGTGGTCGCGACCACCGGCGAGAGCATCGTCTGCGGCGACACCGCGCAGGAGCCGCGGTACATCCACGGACTTCCAGGCGCGCGCAGCTCCCTCACCGTGCCGCTGCGGCTCCACGATCGGGTGGTGGGCGTCCTCAACGCCGAGAGCGCCGAGCCGAGGCACTTCGACGACGAGGACCGCGTCGGCGCCGAGCTGCTCGGCCGCTACGTCGCACTCGCGCTCCATATCCTCGACATGCTCGTGGCTGAGCGCTGCGACACCACGCGGGCGCTCGTCGGCAACCTCGCGCGCGAGGCCGCCCTTCCGCTGGAGGCGATCACCAACGACGCACGCGCACTGCTGGGGCACGGGGGTGATGCGACCGTCCGCGAAGCAGCCACCCGGCTGATCGACCACGCGACCCGCGTGGACGAACTCCTCCGCAATGTCTCCGCCGGACCGCGTGGGGTGCTCGGGGTCGAGGAGTTCATGCGCGAGGGAGTGCGCGACCCGATGTTCGCCGGGCGCGAGGTGCTGGTGGCGGACGACGAGCTGTCGATCCGCTCCACCGTGCGCGCGGTGCTCGAGCAGCAGGGATGCAGGGTGAGCGAGTTCGCCGACGGCACGTCGGCCATCAAGGCGATCCGCGCGCGCGCCGCCGAGGGGCGTCCATTCGACCTCGTGGTGTCGGACGTGCGCATGCCCGATGCCAACGGCTACGAGGTGTTCCGGGCCGCGAAGGACGCGTGCACCTCCACACCGGTGATGCTCATGACGGCCTTCGGCTACGACCCGAACCACTCGATCGTGCGTTCGAGCCAGGAAGGCCTGCACTGCTTCCTCTTCAAACCGTTCCAGGTCTCGCAGCTGCTCGAGGAGGCGCGCAAGGCGCTCGCCGAGTCGTCGCGTGCGTCGTGACCGAGCCAGCGGGTTCAGCCAGCGGGTTCAGCCCACGCGATGCACCGCCAGAACCCGGTCGATCCCCTCGCCGTCCTTGATGACCGTCGCCCCGCGCCATGCGGAGTCCGACACCAGAGCCAGCGCCTGCTCGCGGTGCTTCCAGCCGACCTCGACGAGCAGCAGCCCGCCGGGTCGCAGATGCGCGCGCGCACCCTGCACCACGCGGCGCACGAAGTCGAGTCCATCACGGCCACCGCACAGCGCGCTCGCAGGCTCGTAGTCGCGCACATTGCGATCGAGCTCCGCGTACTCCGCATCGGTGACGTACGGCGGGTTGGACACCACGAGGTCGAACCGCTCGTCGGCCCGGATCACCGACCAGAGGTCGCCGGTGCGGAAGTCGATGCGCGCGCCCAGCCGCGTGGCATTCTCACGCGCCAGCACTACGGCCTCCGCCACGATGTCGCTGGCGGTCACGCGCACGTCGCCGTCGAACGACTCCGCCGCGCGGCGATCGACCGGATCGCCCGACGGAGCGGAGCGATCGATCGTGGGCAGCGCCGGTGCGGGATCCGCGCCGCGAAGAGGCTTGCATCCCGCGGACGGCGGACGCGCAATGGCGCGCATGCCGAGCGCGAGCGACACCGCGATGCATCCAGTGCCCGTGCAGAGGTCGAGCACCTCCGCACGCCCCGCACCTCGCTCGCGGTACCAGGCGAGCGCATGCTCCACCAGCGTCTCGGTGCATGGCCGCGGGATGAGCGTGCACGGAGCCACCTTGAAGTCGCGCCCCAGGAACGGCCACTTGCCAACGAGGAACTGCACGGGTTCGTGGCGCCCTGACCGCGCGACCAGAGCCCGCAGCGCGGCGAGCTCTCCGGCCTCGAGCTCCCGGTCCGGCTCCATGTACAGGCGCAGGCGCTCGACGCCCAGGACCTCGGAGACGAGGATCTCGGCGGTGCGGCGAGGCGCATCGACGGAACGTTCCTCGAGAAAGGATGTGATCCACACCAGGAGCCGACGCACCGTCCATGGTCCGTCCGCGCGCGTGGCGGCGGCGCCTTGCGCCGTATCTCCCTGCGCGGCCGACTGTCCCTGATTCGACTCGTTCCTGATCATGGGTCCCTCCGTGGATCGCCGCGCATCGTACGGTTCTCGGAGCCGCAGATTCTGCGTGTGATGGAAACTCCCGCAACGGATACCGACCGAAGGGCGTGCGTGCCATCACGCCTTCGCGAGGATTCGTCCCGCCCCGGCGCCCGCGCTGTCCGAAAGCCGTGCAACTTGACCGGCTTCTCCTCCACCCGAGCAACCCGCCGCTACCATGGCCGCCCCGCCGCGCGGCGGTGACGAGGTGACCCTGTGAATCCACTGCTCCAGACCGTACTCCACCACGCGACCGCCCGCGGTTGCTTCAGCAGGATCGAGACCCTGTCCGACCGCCTGCGCTGCCATGCCAAGGACTGCCCCGAGCCCGCGTGGTACGAGTTGGCCGCGATCGGTGACGGACTGTTGGTCCGCTTCGCGACGCCCGATCGATGGCTGAGCGAGTCGATCGAGTCCGACCTCATGCACTTCGGCGATCCCCTCGAGGAACTCGTGGAGGAGGAGCTCGCGGAGCTGGGCTGGCGCGGCAAGGTCCCCGCGATCAAGCACTTCCGCGACGACGCCAAGTTGTACACCTTCGAGAATCCGCTGCCATCCGCGTCCGCCGCGGACGCGGAGGTGGCCGCGAAGTTCCTGTTCGCGTACGAGGCAGCGTTCCGCGCGCTCGGTGATGTCGGCGGCGGAGACGACGACGAATAGGCGCGCACCCGCCCGAGATCGCGCCCGCCGAGGGCGTTGACATTGGGATGGGTCCGCAGGAGGGTGTCACCAGACCATGCCACTTCGAGTGCTCATGCTCGGCTGGGAGTTCCCCCCGTTCATCACGGGAGGTCTCGGCACGGCCTGCTACGGGCTGACGAAGGCGCTTGACCGCCAGCACATCGACGTCACGTTCGTGCTGCCCAAGTCGGTGCCCGCCGACAGCGCATCGCATGTCCGGCTCGTGAGTCCGGGCTCGGTGCTCGAGCGGGTCGCCGGACGGATTCCTGCGCCGGTGGCGCCGTCCTCCACGCGCGGGATCACGCCACCCGTCGCCCCCGAGCGGGCGCCGGCCGCGGCTTCCGCCGAGATGACATCCTCCGAGCGCGAGCAGTGGAGCCGCATCGCCGAGGAGTTCACTTCCACGCGCTTCCTGCACATCCCCGGCGAGTATGCCGGCGTGTACGACGCCACGGCACCGTCCTCCACGCCTGCGCCCGCGTCGCGCGTGGCGGAGAGCGTGCGCATGATGCGCGAGGCGGGCTGGAGCATCGAGCGCATCCGCACGCTGGCCAAGGCGGGCGCGTTTCCCGAGATGACCGCCGACCCCGTGGAACGCGCCATCGAGACGGCGCTGCCAGAGACGGCGGGACGGGCCAAGGAGGCGGTGGGTGCGCGCGGCGCCGATGCCGCCGACTACTCGGGCGATCTCCTCGGCATGGCGGAGCGCTACGCGCGGTTCGTGGTGGACGCCACGCGTGGACTCGACTTCGACGTCATCCACGCGCACGATTGGCTCACCTACCCCGCCGGACTCGCGGTGGCGCGGCTGACGGGCAAGCCGCTCGTGGTGCATGTCCACTCGACCGAGTTCGACCGCTCGGGCGAGCATCCCAACCAGCAGGTGTACAACATCGAGCGTCGCGGCATGCACGGCGCCACGCGCGCCATCGCGGTGAGCATGCTCACCAAGAACGTCTGCATCAACCGCTACGGCGTCAACGGCGCCAAGATCGACGTCGTCTACAACGGCGTCGACCTCGACCCGGCCGGAGCAGGCGTGCAGCCGATCCACTCCAAGGACAAGATCGTCCTCTACTTCGGCCGCATCACCATGCAGAAGGGCCCGGAGTACTTCATCCAGGCCGCCAAGAAGGTGCTCGAGCACATGGACGACGTGAAGTTCGTCGTGGCGGGGTCTGGCGACCAGGCGCAGCGCATGATCGAGATGGCCGCGTCCATGGGAATCGGCCACAAGGTGCTGTTCACGGGCTTCCTGCGCGGCCGCGACATCGCGCGCGTGTTCGCCATGGCCGACCTCTACGTGATGCCGAGCGTGAGCGAGCCCTTCGGCATCGCGCCGCTCGAGGCGATGAGCCACAACGTGCCCGTGCTCATCTCCAAGAGCTCTGGCGTGAGCGAGGTGCTCATGCACGCGCTCAAGGTCGACTTCTGGGACATCGAGGACATGGCCGACAAGATCATCGCCGTGCTCCGCTATCCCCCGCTGTCGCGGCAACTGGTGGAGCACGGTTCCTTCGAGATCCGCGGCATCAACTGGGACGGCGCGGCCACGCGGACGGCGCGGGTGTACGAGCGTGCGATCGCAGCAGCGTCGGCCCGTCCCGCCTACTGACCGCGCGCGCCCCGCGTTTCCTGCGGACTTCCGAGGGGGCGCAGGATCTATACTGCACGGCTCTATGGCCTTGTTTTTCAAGTCGAAGAAGTCCGCGACCTCCAGCACCCCCGCCGCACCGGCCGCACCCGGTGGCACGGTCGTCGAGCGCGATCCCGCCCTCGAGGCGCGCGCGCAGGCGATCGGCGCAGATTTCCTCACCCGCGCCCGCAACGCGCGAACGAACATGCTGGCGGTCTGGAGCGAGGGGCTCATGGACTGGGCCATGCAGGACGAGGCCTTCAAGGTCCAGCTCTTCCGCTTCGTCGACTGCTTCCCCACGCTCAAGGACAACGACGCGGTCTACGACCACCTGACCGACTACCTGTCGCAGCCGGGCGTGACGCCACCGCCCTTCGTGGCGACGGGACTCAAGGCGGGCGCCCTGATGAAGGGCGTCGTGACCAAGACGATGTCGGGGCAGATCACCTCGATGGCGCAGAAGTTCATCGCCGGCACCGACGCAGCCAGCGCGCTGCCGACGCTGCGGAAGATCTGGGATTCCGGGCTCTGCTTCTCCGTGGATCTCCTCGGCGAGGCGTGCGTGAGCGACGAGGAGGCGGAGGCATACCGGCGCAAGTACCTCGACCTCATCGAGAACCTGCCGCAGTCGGTGGCGTCGTGGGGTGCGAACCCGCGGCTCGAGTCCGACCACCTCGGCGCGATCCCCCGCACGAATGTCTCGATCAAGATCAGTTCGCTCTCCGCGCGCGTCGATCCGATCGACACCGAGGGCTCGATCAACGGGCTCCTCGAGAACATTGGTCCCATCCTCGTCGCCGCGAAGCGGAAGGGCGTCCTCGTCAACTTCGACATGGAGCAGTTCGCGCTCAAGGACCTCACCCTCGAGCTCTTCATGCGCGCCTGCGAGAAGTACGACTTCGAGGCGGGCCTCGCCATGCAGGCGTACCTCCGCTCGGGCGACGATGACGCGCGTCGGATCATCGACTGGGCGCGGAAGTCGGGGCGCCAGGTCACGGTGCGCCTCGTGAAGGGCGCGTACTGGGACTACGAGACCATCAACGCCGAGCAGCAAGGCTGGCCCGTGCCCGTGTGGAGCCGCAAGGTCGACACCGACGCGAGCTTCGAGCGGATGGCCGCGGCATTCGTCGCCTCGACGCCGGCGACGAAGGGCGAGGGCGGCGTGAAGCTCGCGCTCGGAAGCCACAACGCGCGCTCCATCGCCGCGACGCTCGCCGCGCTCGAGAAGCGCAACCTCCCGAAGTCGGCGCTCGAGCTGCAGATGCTCTACGGCATGGGCGACCAGCTCAAGGCCGCCGCGGTCGAGCTCGACCTGCGCCTGCGCGAGTATGTCCCCATCGGCGAGCTCATCCCGGGCATGGCGTACCTCGTGCGCCGCCTGCTCGAGAACAGCTCCAACGAGTCGTGGCTCAAGGCGGGCTTCAAGGACAACGCGTCGACCGAGCGGCTGCTCGCGAGCCCCCACCGCGCGTTCGAGAACGACCTCGGCGTCGACCGGATCGCGAAGGCACCCGAGCGCCACGCGCTGAGCGCGGTGCCGGCGGGCATCTCCAACGGCCGCGCCTTCTACACCGAACCGATGCGCAACTTCGCCGTCAAGGCGCAGCGCGACGCCTACGGCGCAGCCGTGGCCCGCGCAAGCGTGCCCCAGATCGCGAACGCGGGCACCGCCGACGACGCGAAGCGCGCGGTCGCGACGGCGCATGCAGCGTTCGATTCGTGGCGCGACACCGAGTACTCGACGCGTGCCGCCGTGCTGGTCGCCGCTGCGAACGAGATGCGTGCGCGGCGCGACGAACTCTCCGCCATCATCGTGCGCGAGTCGGGCAAGGTCTGGCGCGAGGCCGATGCCGATGTGTGCGAGGCGATCGACTTCTGCGAGTACTACGCGCGCGAGGGCGCGCGGCTGTTCGCGGCGGAGCGGCTCGGGCAGTTCGTCGGCGAGCTCGACGAGCAGTGGTACCAGCCGCGCGGAGTCGCGGCGGTGATCGCGCCATGGAACTTCCCGCTCGCGATCTGCTGCGGCATGACCGTCGCGGCGCTCGTGACGGGCAACACGGTCGTCGTGAAGCCCGCGGAGCAGACACCCGGCATCGCGCGGATCATGTGCGACATCCTGTGGAAGGCGGGCGCCCCGAGGGAGGTGCTGCACTTCATCGCCGGACCCGGCGAGACCGTGGGCGCAACGCTCGTCCGCGATCCCCGCGTGGCGCTCATCGCGTTCACGGGTTCGAAGGCGGTCGGCCTCGACATCGTGCAGGCATCCGGAGTCGTCGTGCCCGGGCAGGAGTTCGTCAAGAAGGTCGTGTGCGAGATGGGCGGAAAGAACGCCATCATCGTCGATACCTCTGCGGACCTCGACGAGGCGGTGCTCGGCGTGCGGCAGAGCGCGTTCGGATTCTGCGGACAGAAGTGCTCCGCATGCAGCCGCGTGATCGTGGTCGGCAGCGCGTACGAGCCGTTCCTGCACCGGCTCGTGGGCGCGACGCGCGCGCTCGTCGTCGGCGATCCGATGAACCCGGGAACCGACATCGGGCCGGTGATCGACGAGGAGGCCGCGAGGAAGATCCGCTCGTACATCGAGATCGGCAAGGGCGAGGGCAGGCACGAGCTCACGCTCGATGTGCCGGCCGGACTCGACGCGAAGGTGGGCAAGCCGTTCGTCGGCCCGACGATCTTCAGCGGCGTCAAGCCGACCGCGCGCATCGCGCGCGAGGAGATCTTCGGACCGGTGCTCGCGGTGATGCCGGCAGCCAGCTTCGATGAGGCGCTCGCGATGGCGAATGCACCCGAGTACAAGCTGACGGGCGGCGTCTACAGCCGCAAACCGGCGAACCTGGTGCGGGCACGGCGGGAGTTCCGCGTCGGCAACCTCTACCTGAACCGCGGGATCACCGGCGCGCTCGTCGGACGCCAGCCCTTCGGTGGCTTCGGTATGTCGGGCATCGGCTCGAAGGCGGGCGGACGCGACTACCTGCTCCAGTTCGTGGAGCCGCGCGCGGTGTGCGAGAACACAATGCGCCGCGGCTTCGCGCCCGGGCTCGAGTGATCGTTGGCGAAATTTTCGCAGCGTGGATTTCCCGCCCAAAGAAAAGCAGCAAGTCGGGTCGGCCACCGCAGCGCGGGTAGAACCGCGGCATGCAACGAATCCAGAGTTTTGCCCTTCGTGGGATCGACGCCCTTTCCGTCGAGATCGAGTGCGACGAACGCCCCCGCCGCGGGGACGCGCCGCAGGATCCCGGCCCGCGCACCTACATCGTTGGCCTGCCCGACGCGAGTGTCCGTGAATCGCACCAGCGCGTGCGGGCAGCGCTTTCGGCGAGCAGACTGCCCCACCCCCGAGGCGACTGCCTGATCAACCTCGCCCCGGCGGACCTTCGCAAGGAAGGTCCCGTCTACGACCTGCCCATCGCGGTCGCGCTGCTGCGCATGCAGGGCGTGATCGGCGAGGCGGCCGACGCCATGCTCGATCACTTCGCCATCGCCGGCGAGTTGTCCCTCGACGGAATGGTTCGTCCGATCCGCGGCGCCACCAGCCTCGCCGCCTTCGCACGCGAGCAGGGTCTGCGGGGCGTGATCCTCCCACGCGCCAACGCACCGGAGGCGGCGGTGGTCGAGGGGATCGATGTCTACGGGGTGGAGCAGCTCGACGAGACGGTCGGATTCCTCAACGGCCTCGTGGACATCCGGCGCGAGCGCCCGCCGGCGGAGTGTCCGCCCCCCTTCGGCGCAGCGCTCGACTTTGCGGATGTCCGCGGCCAGGAGGCCGCCAAGCGCGCGCTTGGACTCGCAGCCGCGGGTGGGCACAACGCGCTGCTGATCGGCCCCGCCGGGAGCGGCAAGACCATGATGGCCCGCGCCCTACCCGGGATCCTCCCCCCGCTGAGCCCGAGCGAGGCCCTGGATGTCACCCGGATCTACTCCTCCATCGGGGCAGTGCCGCGCGGTGCGGGTCTGATCCGGGAACGACCGTTCCGGTCACCACACCACTCGTCGAGCGCCGCAGCGATCGTGGGCGGAGGCTCGGTGCCGCGCCCGGGCGAGGTGAGTCTCGCGCACCATGGTGTGCTCTTCCTCGACGAGCTGCCGGAGTTTCCCCGTGTGGCACTCGAGTCCCTCCGCGAACCGCTCGAGGATGGCTTCGTCACCATATCGCGCGCCAATGGCACGGTGAGGTTTCCCGCGCACACGATGCTCGTGGCGGCCATGAATCCGACGCATGCCGGAGGCTTCGCGCAGAGCGCGACCGAACGGCGGGCGCAGGACAAGTACATCGGCAAGCTCTCCGGGCCCCTGCTCGACCGCATCGACCTGCACGTCGAGGTCCGCGCCGTGCCCTTCGCCTCGCTGCAGTCGAGCCGAGTGGGCATGTCGAGCCTGGGTCTTCGGTCGAAGGTGCTCGATGCACGAGGGCGGATGGAGGCGCGGCAGGGAAAGGGCAAGCCGAACGCCCGAATGGGTGGACGCGAACTCGATCGCTGCTGCGCCCTCGACGGACCAGCACAGCGGCTGCTCGAGGGGGCGATGCGGGATCTCGGGCTGTCGGCACGCGCGTACGACCGCGTGCGCCGCGTGGCACGCACGATCGCGGACTTCGATGGCGTCGATGACGTGGGCGAGGCCCAGGTCGCTGAAGCGATCCACTATCGCATCCTCGACCGCATGCGCGCGGGAGTCTCCGCGTGAAGCGCCGCCATCACGCCCTGATCGGGCGCTGCATCGGTCATGCGCGGCGCGCGCTGACGGACATCCTCCGGGAGTTCCTTCTCGCGCTCGCACCGGCTGCGGACGACGCTCGGATCGGCGCCGTCTCAACGCACGGGGCGACGCACTCGACGGAACCCGTTGGGGAGTCCGTCGGCGTACTCCCAGACCGTCACATCGATTTCCTGCACTCCCCAGAGCACCGCGACCTCGTGCGTCGGATAGAGCACATCGAGTCGATTGCCCTTGATCGCACCACCCGTGTCGAGGACGGGCACCACGGATCCATCGTCGTAGCCGGGGACGCTGACCAGCGATCCGAGCGGGAGGACGCGCGGATCGGCGGCCACCATGAAGCCGCCGTTGGTGAGCACGGAGTAGCCGCTGGCGGTGATCCCGTCGGCGCTCTCACCGCAACTGCGCCAGTCGGGGCTGTAGGCAGTGACCTTCATGCGGAGCGTGGCCACGGGGCGAATCGGACGACCGTTGTAAAGAGCCACCTGCGCCGCCTGCCCGACCGGCGCCGGCATGCAGTCGGCGGTGCTCGTACCCATGTGGCAGCCGAGCATGCGGGCGATCGCAGCAAGCCCGGACTCGGAGCGGACGCCCGTGAAGATCCGCCGAATCGAGCCTCGGTCGAGCACCGGACGGCCATCGAGCCGCGCGGCATGCTCGTGCTCCCCGACGTGCACATCGACGTCCATATCCAAGGACGAGCGATCCGCCGCACTGGGTGCGACATCGACCGACGACGAGCCAAACGTCGAGAACACACCAGCGGTGGAGCTGCTCGAGGCGCGCTGCCCCGTCCCCACCCCGAGTGTGACCAATCCCGCGACCGCGAACGCAGCCACGACCGTGGCGAGATGCGCCCGAGGCGTCGAGAGAAGTTTGCGGGGCAACCACTGCATGATGCGACTGGGCTGGGTACCACGATGACCGCTACCGTCGGGGGGCGCAATCCGTCCGAAACTGCGCGGGGCGATCGTAGCGTCGATCCGGGTCATGTCCACACCCGCACGCCAGGCCAACCCGCAACTGGTGCCTCTGCGACAACCAACTGCCTGTCTCCATGTCCCGAATCAGGCAGCGCCTGCAGCCGTGATGGCGTGTCTGTTACGCTGCAAATCCGTGGACTGGTCGATCTCCTCCATCATCGCGGTCTGCCTGATCGGTCTCGTCGGGGGGTGCCTCGGGGGCATGCTCGGCCTGGGGGGCTCGGTGTTCATCATTCCGGCGCTGTCCCTGGCGCTGGGGCCAAACCAACACCTCTATCAGGCGGCTGCGCTCACTGCCAACATCTTCGTCGCGGTCGCCGCCACGAGAAGACACATCGGCAAGGGCACCATCCAGCCGGACATCCTTCCATGGATGGTCGTTTCCGCGGGAGCGATGGCCATCGTGGGCGTTCTCGCGAGCAACCAGATTGAACCGCGACCACTGGCCGCGCTGTTCGGGATCTTCCTCTGCTATGCGGCGGTCGCCGAGTGCATCTCGCTGGCCCTCAGACGACCCGATGCAGCCGGATCCGAGCGAACGCGGGGCCACGCCACGGCCGTCGCCCTGACGGCGGGGTCGGCGGGTGGCTTCGCGGCTGGACTCCTGGGTATCGGCGGGGGCGCCGTGATGGTTCCGATCCTTCGCCGGTTCGGAAGATTGCCCGTGCGGCAAGCGGTCGCCACATCGAGCGCCGCCATGATCTCCGCCTGCATCGTGGGCGCGATCTCAAAGAACATGTCGCTTGACGGACTGCAGGACTTCGGCGGCCAGAGCCTCACCATCAGCTCGTCGCTCTCACTCGCCGCGCTGCTGTCTCCAATGGCCATGCTGGGCGGCACGATCGGCGCAGCGCTGGTCTATCGCCTACCGGTGATGGTGACGCGTGGAGTGCTGGCCGCGCTGCTCGCCTTCGCAGGCTACCGAATGCTCTCCATCGGGGGGCAGTCGCTGCTCGACGCGCTCCGCAGTGGAGCGATGTGACGAGCAGAGCCCGCGATCATGGCAGAGGTGAGGCGGACGCAGCCGTTCCGAGCTGAACAACGGGTTCGCGTGCCGTTTCGGAATCAGCGTCCGTAGCAGCCAGTGTGGCCCTTCGGAACATACTGGCCCCAGACGGCCTGCTCGACCTGACGGCCTGTCGAGGAATAGACCATGAAGGGGATCCAAGTGACACCGAGGACGTCCGCGTTCGGCACCACCCGGAGGAACACCCGCATCACATCGCCCTCGAGCTTGGTCTCGATCAACTCGACGCGCGCGGCGCTGGACGAACTCGCGGCGGCAACGATGGACTCGCCAGCCGCCATCTTGGTCAGCTCGAGCACGAAGTCGTAGGTCGACCCCTGCTCCTGTCTGCCGAACGTGTGGCGGTACTCGGTGGGCGCGATGCCGCGCGGGATGAGGACAGTCGACTCGTGGCGCACGAAGATGTCCACGAGTGGGCAGTCCGCGCGATCCGTCTCGATGATCCAGTAGCGCTTGGCCTCGCCGGGAGCGAAGTCGCGCTCGAAGTCCCAATCGAGCAGATACTGGCTCCGCGGAGCGTCCTTCTCCGAATCAAAGCCGACGAGATTCGGCTTCTTGCCTCCCACCGCACAGATGGTGAAGGGCTGCTTGTCGATGGACTCGATCACGGTGCGCCCGGTGGTCGGCATACCCTTGACGACGTTCAGGTAGGACGGACTGACGCGGATGGGAAGCGAGACCTCCTGCTTCAATTGGATGGGCACCACCTGGCTGTAGCCATCGATGAGCACCTTGATGTCCGCACCCTTCTTGCCGGGAGCCGACTGGGCCTTCATCACCGCGCGGAGCTCGATCGATCCACCCGCGGGGATCTTCTTGCCAGACATATCCTCGAGCGTGGTGCACTTGCAGCTGGGCTGCACGGTGAGAATCTCAAGTTCCTTGGTCCCGGTATTGACGAGCTTGACCACGCCCTCCTTCGAGACCGAAGGAGGGACGATCCCGAAGTCGATCACCTCAGGCTCCAGACGGATCGGGGGCATCTCATCCACTGACTCCGCCGCGACTTCCTGCGTCGGCGCGGCCGGCGCCGCCAGCCCCGGCTGAGGAGCGGCTGGGACCGCTTGCGGGGCAGCCGCCGTCGGTTGTACCGAGGCGTTCGGCTGAGGGGATCCGCCATCACACCCAAGCAAGCCCAAGGGCATCCCAAGAAGCCCTCCCATCAGGAGCAATCCAAGGGTTGCCTTTGACACGGGGCGAAGCGCGCGGAAGTTGGATTGCATGGTGCTGGGGGCTCTTTGGGAAATCGACGGGCTCATCGGCGGTCCAGTCAGCGGGGCCACCCGATGGGCTTCCGAGGCGTCGGATACTCCCTCCCTCCCCGACCGTTGCAGGCAGCGGCGAGGGGGGCGGGGATTCTATCGCCCCGCGGTGCCTGGATGGGCGTCGGGGAGATGAGGGGACCTTCGGTCGACCGCCGCCCGAGTGCGCCATGAGCCGATGCCGACGACTGCCTAGGGGTCGACCATGCCGCCTGGACGGACTGGTTGGGCGATTCCAAGAAAAATTGCCTCAATGACTTGCATCCCCACATTCCAGTGGCACATTGTTGTTGAGTTGAGTCGCAAGACTCCTCCTAAAGAGCCCTTTTCCCTCCCTCCGCCCCCGGCCACGTGCCGGGGGTCTTTCATTTTGCGTAGGTTTCGATTCCTGCCCCCGGGGAAGGCCCATTTTCTCCGCGAAAGGCCTGATTCCCGATTCCGAGGACCGAACTCCGCACGTCGAATCCCCTTGCTGAGCGCCTCCGCTCGGGTTCCAACGCCCGATTTGCTCGCGGTTGATCTACCGGGGCCGTTTCCATGCCGACCGAGCCCTCGTCGCGGACACATTGGCTCATCGGATCAACCGACATTTCCTCCTCGACACTCGCCGGGTGGTTGGACCAGTCGGTCCGTGCTACATTCCCCCCCCTTCCAAATCGGACCCCGAGGACTGCACTGTGAACAGCACCGACCTGACGCCGGGCATGGCCATCAAGATGGATGGCAAGCTCTTCCTGATCACCGAGACCGAGCACCGCACCCCGGGCAACCTCCGCGCGTTCGTGCAGATCAAGATCCGCGACCTCAAGTCCGGTTCGCTGATCGAGAAGCGTCTCCGTTCCGGCGAGGATGTGGAGCAGGTCGACCTCGATCGGCGCCAGATGGAGTACCTCTACGACCAGGGCGGCAAGTCGGTGTTCATGGACCTCGAGTCCTACGACCAGAATGAGCTGCCCAAGGAGGTCGTGGGTGACCTCGCCCTCTACGTGCTCCCGAACACCCACATGATCGTGCTCTGGTGCGACGGCAAGCCCATCTCGGTCGAGCTCCCGCTCACCGTGACGCTTGAGATCACCGATACCCCACCCGGCATCAAGGGTGCGACGGCCACGAACCAGCTCAAGGAAGCGACCTGCGAAACCGGCCTCAAGACCCGCGTGCCGCCCTTCATCACCATCGGTGAGAAGGTCATCATCAGCACCGCCGACGGTTCCTATCGCAGCCGCGCCTGAGCGCGCCCGATCGGCGACCGCGGAACGCCCGAACCAGAACGACCCAACCAAGGGAGCCGCAGTCCGCTGCGGCTCCCTTTTGTTCGCACCCGCTCCGACGCAGCCACGCGGGCCCGATCACACGCCTGCGGCGGGAGCTTGGGCGTGCCGCGGCGCGGTCAGCAGCGACACGACGACGAGGACGACGAATCCGAGCGGCACCGTCACGATCGCAGGCTGGCTGAACGGCACCAGCGCCATGGCGCGGGCATCCGCCGCACCGAACCCGTAGACCTTCTCCATGGTGTCCGCGGAGGCGAGCACCCAACCGAGACTCGAGAGCAGTCCGACCGCGATCGCCGCGATCACACCCTGCTTGGTCGTGCGCTTCCAGAAGAGCAGCATCACGAGCGCAGGCAGGTTGGCGCTCGCCGCGATGTTGAAGGCCCAGCCCACGAGGAAGGTCACGTTCATCTTCTCGAAGAGCACCCCGAGGATCACCGCGCCCGTCCCGAGCGCGACGGCAGCGATCTTGCCCATCCGGACCTGCTCCCGATCCGTCAGCTCCCAGCGGAGCACATCCTTGAGGAGGTCGTGCGCCACGGCTCCCGCCCCTGCCATGATGAGGCCGCTCACCGTTCCGAGCACGGTCGTGAAGGCAACGGCGCTGATGACCGCGAACAGCCCCTCGCCGAAGGTGCGGGCGAGGAGCGGCGCGGCCATGTTCGAGTCGGTCGGATCCAGCGCGCCACTCGTCATCGCACCAAGTCCGAGGTACAGGGTGAGCACGTAGAAGCAGCCGATTGCGCCGATGCCGACGACGGTGCTCTTGCGGGCCGCGGCGGCGTCCTTGACGGTGTAGTAGCGGATGAGGATGTGCGGAAGGCTCGCCGTGCCCAGGAAGAGAGCCAGCATGAGCGAGATGAAGTCGAGCTTGCCCGCGACGCCGTCATCGCGCACGCCCTTGAAGGTGGGATTCGCGCCAGGCAGCAGCAGATCGCTCCCCTTGCGCTCGACCGGCGTGAAGGTCGTGACGCCGTCGTCGCCCTGCGTGCGGCGCCAAGTGACCACGGTCGAGTCGGCGAAGGTGGAGAGGTAGGTGAGCGGCCCGAGCGGCCCCGTCGATGACACGCCGCCGGGGAGCGCGGCGATGCTGCCGAATCCCACGCCGTGCGCCTCGCGGAGCCGCGAGTCGAGTTGGTTGTCGGGAGCGATCGGCGCGCCGTTGACGACGACTCCATCGGCCCCCCGCGAGAGGGTCTGCACGTCGCCCGCGCCAATCGGCGCGCGCGGCAGCGCGAACCCTCGGTCAAGGATCATTGCCACGATCGCAGTGCACACGACCACCAGCAGCGTGCCCTTGACGAACTGCACCCATGTGGTGCTCACCATGCCCGCGGTCGCCACGATGACCGTGACCGCTGCCCCCACCATCACCACGCCAGCCCAGTGCGGCAGGCCGAGCAGCGGCTTCACAAGCGCGCCCGCGCCCACCATCTGCGGGATGAGGTAGAACAGCGAGATCACCAGTGTGGCGATCGCGGCAACCAGCTTGACCCCTCGCGACTGGAACCGCGCGTTCAGCGCGTCCGCAAGCGTGTACTTCCCGAGCCGCTTGATCGGCTCGGCGATCACGAAGAGCGCCACGACCCAGCCGGCGAGGTAGCCGATCGAGTAGAGGAACCCGTCGTAGCCGAAGAACGCGATCATGCCGCAGATGCCGAGAAAACTCGCTGCGGAGAGATAGTCGCCCGCGAAGGCGATGCCGTTGACGAACCAGCCGATCTGGCCGTGCGCCGCGAAGTAGCCTCCCGCGCTCTTGGCACGTGATCCGAGCCAGAAGCTCAGGCCGAGCACCGCGAGCACGAACGCCGGGAAGATCGCGACCGCCAGCGGCGAGGTCTCGTAGATCATGCCCGCGGCTCCGTGGAAGGTGTCGCGTGACGGTCCACCGTGGGCCGCGGGCCGAACGCGGCGTACACCAACGCAAGTCCGAATGCGCCCACGATGAGCGCGAGTCCCGCCACGACGCCGACCGGCACGCCGCCCGCCACCCGCACGGCGAGTCCACCCGTTGCCTCGCCGCCCGCGAACGTCAGGAACGCCGCGACCAGCACGAATCCCGAGTAGCCCGCGAGATAAAGCGCAAACAGCACCGTGGCCAGCGCGCCGGGGCGGTGGGATTCAAACTGCTGCGACCCACCGGCCTCAGCCACGGGCCCCACCATTCGTGAGGCGGGTCAGCGCGCGCTCGGCGAGCTTTCCGATGACCATGATCACCGCCACCGACAGCCCGATGCCCGTGACGAGGTACCAGGTGGGCGTGGTATCCACGACGCTCATGATGTTCGTGGCACCCGACTCGACCGCCGCAGACGCGAGGAACACCACGATCGCGGTGCGCGGCAGCATGCCGATCGGAGTCGCCGCCATCGCGAGCCAGAACGGCACCTTGGTGGCTCCCAGCGCGTAGTTCGTGAGCGCGAACGGCGAACTCGGCGGCAAGCGCAGGAGGGTCACGATGAGGAAGGTCTTTCCCAGCGATTCGCGGCTGAGGCTGTCGCGGATCACGCGGCCCTTCCGATGGCGGTCGATCCAAGCGTCGACGCTTCCACCCGTGACGATGCGCGCGAACATGTATCCGATCGCGGCACCGCCCGTGAACCCGACGATCGCGCCGAGCAGGCCGAGCTTGAGCCCGAACACCCAGCCTCCGAGGAAGGCCTGCGAGTAGGTCGGCAGGAGCCCGAGTCCCGCCGTGATCGCAAACACGGCCACATAGGCCCAGAAGCCGTGTTCGATGTCCGCCCGAAGGAAGGCAGCGATGTTCTGCAGGTCGTACAGGATGTACATGCCCGCGAGCGGGGGCATGGTCACCCACAGGATCGCCAGCACCCCGCTCGCCATGAGGCGGTTCTTCGCCGGCGCGCGCGCCGCCGGGGCCTCGGGGGGCGTCGCCTGCCCGCGCTCGGATTCCAGAGGGGGGTCCTGATGGTCCATCGCGGCAAGGTATCGCCAATCCCCCGCCTGCACCCGCGCGACAGGTCGGGATCACGCACCGCTTGTGGTCTCCCGCGCCGCGGGTTGCCGATATCGACCCACCCGCGGACGGAGCCATCCTCCGCCCCGAGCGGAACGACCCATGCGCAACTTCCCCACCATCACCCCGATCCTCGCCCTCGGCGCCATGGTCGCGCTCGAGACCGGCTGCACCACCCGCTCGCAGGTCTTCGAGGGCTATCCCGATGACCAGCTGTGGACCGCCATGGTTGCCTCGGCCAAAAGCCCTTCCTACGACGACTGGAAGGTGATGGACAACGAGGTGTACGCCGACGAGCGCGCCCGCACCATCGAGATCTACCGAGTACTCAAGCGCACCTATGTCGCGCCCGAGTCGACCGTCCTCGAGGAGGAGCGTGCCTGGAAGTTCAGCATCACGCTCGGTCATGATGCGGAGGCCCTCGCCCCGAGCGTCGACTTCACGGCACGGCAGATGGCTGTCCCCGCCCATGTCTGGCGGGAGGCGGACCGCTACTTCGTGCAGATGCGGCTGCTTCTCGGGCAGCCCGCCTCAGGAAGTGCCTCCTCAGGAAGTGCCTCCTCGCCGTCGGCGGCGGCAGCCACCACCCCGGCAGAGGCCGCAAAGGGCTCGCCTGCCGCGCCTCCCGCGGAAGATCTCCCCGAGTGACTCCGCGTCGCGGCCTCAGACGAGGTTCGTGTAGACCCGCTGCACGTCGTCGTGGTCCTCGAGCGCGTCGATCAGGCGCTCCACCTGCACGAGCGTGTCGGCATCGGCCTCCACGGTCTGCATGGGAATCCACACGATCTCGGCGCTGTCGACGGCAATCCGTGCGGCCTCGATCGCACCCCGCACGGCGGCGAGGTCAGACGGTGCGCACAGCACCCGATACGTGCCGTCCTCGCCCTGGATGTCCTCGGCGCCCGCATCGAGCGCGCACTCCATGAGCCGCTCCTCCGTGGTGCCCTCCACGATCACCTGCCCCTTTTGCGAGAAGCCGAAGGATACGGAGCCGGGCACGCCGATCTTGCCGCCGTTCTTGTCGATGATCACCCGCAGGTCGGCCGCGGCCTTGTTCGCGTTGGCGATCAGGCACTCGATGATCATGGCCACGCCACCGGGGGCGTACCCCTCGTAGCGGGCGGGCTCGTATCGCTCCTCGCTCCCCTCTCCGGTCCCCTTGCGGATGGCCTTCTCGATGGTGTCGCGGGGCATGTTGGCGGCACGCGCCGCGTCGACGGCGAACCGCAGCGATGGGTTGAACGCAGGATCACCGCCACCCTTCTGGGCCGCCACGATCAACTGCCGGGAGATCTTGCTCCAGATCTTGCCGCGCTTCTTGTCGACCGCAGCCTTGCGGTGCTTGATGTTCTTCCAGGCGCTATGACCAGCCATTCCTCAGCGTCCTCGGACCGCGCGCACCATGGCAGGATCGGCGCGGGGCATCTAGGGTAGGTGTTGGGTTCAGGTATCGATGCAGGTCATCGGACCAGACTGCAGGCGCGGCGGCGATCGCCATGCCCGCGATCCTCAACGACGTCCGGCTGACTTCCCGCCGCCGCGTGACTTCGTGGACCGCGCAGCGTTCTTGATCTTCGACTTCTGCTTCGGAGCCGTCTTGGACGAGGCCTTTGCCGTGGACCGGGAAGCGGGCTTGGAAGCCTTCTTGCCAAGAGCACTCTTGGTCGCGCTCTTTGAAGATGGCTTTGTCGGCAAGGCCTTGGCTGAAGCCTTGATCGAAGGCTTGGTCGAAGCCTTGATCGAAGCCTTGGTGGAGGTCTTGGCTGGCATTTGGACAGCCTTCGCGGCTGACTTCACGGCGACCTTCTTGGCCCGCTTCATGGCCGCCTTCTTGGCGAGCGCCTCAGACCTTCCGCGCCGCTTTGCCTCCGCCGCGGCCTTCTGCGCCGCCTTGCGCGCCTCGAGCTTCTCACGCTTGGCACGGGCCACCAGCGCCAGCTTCTCGCGCTTCTCCCGCAGAGCCGCCGCCTTGCGGTCAGCAGCATCCTTCTGGATGCGCTTGCGCTCGGCTTCCTTGGCCCGACGCTCCTCGTCCTTCAACCGCTGCTTCTCACGGGCCACGCGCTCGGCCTCACGCACGGCCTTCATGCGCTCGCGCTCGGCGATCGCAGCCAAACGGGCCGCCTCGCGCTCGGCACGGGCGCGCACCTTGGCGTCCTCGGCCTCGCGCTTGAGTCGCGCACGCTCCTCCTCGCGGGCGATCTCCGCCTGGCGACGCTCCTCGGCAATCCGCTCGGCCTCGCGTTCCTTGGCCAGCTTCTCCTCCTCGACCCGACGCTGCGCAGCCTCGATGGCGGCACGGAAGCCCGCGTGACGCGCGAGATAGGCGCCGCGGATCTTGTGGCCGTTGCGTCCTGCGGCGTTCCACGCCTCGCCAGCCAGCTGCGACAGCGCGTGATGGACCTTGGGGAGTTCCTCGATGCGATGCGACTTCCCGATCCACTGCGCGACCTCCGCGGTGGTCGCGGTGGGCTCGACGGCACCGTTCTGGTGCAGCAGCTCCACCGTCGTGTCATCGACGATGGGCGCGGGAAGCTCGAACGCAACCAGCAGCGTGCGACCGGCGACAAACGGCGGGATCTCCGCCAGCCCCTCCAGATACGCCCTCTGGTCCTTGCGCGATGCGTTCCGCAGATGGTCAAGTGACGTCCGATGCTGCCGGCGGAAGATGTCGTTGAGGGTGGCCCGCAGCCGGCTCGCACGCTCGTCGACGAACGGGTACTTGTCGCCGATGGTCTCGCGCACCTCGCTCTCGAGCATCACCCGCAGGTCGTTGACATCGACGACGACGCGGGCGATCCGCGCCAAAGCCTCCGTGGCCAACGCCGGGGTGCTCTCCCAGAGCAGGTAGTTGGTGAGCATCAGCGCCAACGGATCCGCTGGATCGCAACCCTCGAGCACCGGCGTCGAGAAACTGGGCGTTCCCGTGCCGAACTTCTTCACGAGCGCTGCGAACTTGGGGGCGCGGATCGGTTCCACCTTCATCGCGTCGTGTTCTCCGCGGGGCTGTCGGCGGCGGGTTCCGCCGGGGTTGGGTTTCCTTCGCTGCGAAGGATCGAGTCGAGCGCCGCCTGGCGCTTCAGCAGCACATCGAGCTCGAAGCCGATGCGCGGCACGCGGCCGATGCGGGTTCCCTCCATCACGCGGCGGCGCAGGAAGCCCGCCGCGGCGCGCAGCCCGGAGAGGGTGAGCGCGGCACGGTCCTCGGGAAGCACCGAGACGTGCACGCGGGCATCGGCGAGATCGGGACTGAGCACCACCTCGGTGATGGAGATCAGGCCCTGCACGCGCGGATCGTTGAGCCCGCGCGCCAGCTCCTCCTGCAGGGCCCGGCGGATCTCACCGGCCACCTGCGCCGGGCGGTCCGATGCGGGCGCCACCGGTCCGAGCGGACCCGCCGCCCGCGCCGAGGAGCCGCGGCTGCGCGCGCCGCGCGCACCACGGCCACCACCCGGCGCCGTGGATTCGCGCACGGGCTCGGGCTTGCCGGATCGGGATCGTGGTCCGTCATCTCGCATGGGTTTCTCGCGCTCGACCCGCATCAGGATCGCTTCACCTCGATGGTCTTGTAGCACTCGAGCACATCGCCGACCTTGATGTCGTCGTAGCCCACGATCTTCATGCCGCACTCCTGGCCTGCGCGCACTTCCTTGGCGTCGTCCTTGAACCGCTTGAGCTGCTCGAGCCGGCGGTCCTTCTCGACGACGATGCCGTTGCGCGTGACGCGGATCTGCGCGTTGCGCTCGACCACGCCATCGGTGACGTAGCAGCCGGCGATCGCGCCCACCTTGGAGATCTTG
This sequence comes from uncultured bacterium, assembly GCA_903856525.1. Classification (GTDB taxonomy): domain Bacteria; phylum Planctomycetota; class Phycisphaerae; order Phycisphaerales; family SM1A02; genus QWPT01. The sequence continues at coordinate 34,115 of CAIOCH010000040.1, forward strand.
AACACCTGGCGAACCTCGGCATGGCCGAGCACCTCGAGCTTGAGCTCGGGAGCGAGCATGCCCTTCGCGGCCTTCATGACGTCGTCGATGAGGTCGTAGATGACCTCGTACATGCGGATCTCGACGCCCTTGGTCTCTGCCATCTGGCGCGCCTTGCTGCTCGACGTGACGTTGAAGCCCACGATGATGGCGTTGGTGGCGGAGGCGAGGGTGACATCGCCCTCGTTGATGCCGCCCGCGCTCGCGCTCTTGACGGAGATCGTGACCTCCTCGGCGGGCAGCTTGGCGAGCATGCCCTTGAGCGCCTCGACCGAACCCTGCACGTCGGCCTTGACGACGAGCGCGAGTTCCTTCTTGCCCTGCTTCTCGAGGTGCTTGAAGATGTTGTCGAGCGTGATCTTGGGAGCCGCGAGCTCGCGCTCGCGGTCGATGCGGCGACGCTCCTCGGCGGCCTCCTCGGCTGCGCGCAGCGATGCGACCACGAAGGCCTTGTCGCCGGCGTCAGGCAGTTCATCGATGCCCGAGATGGCGACCGGCGTCGAGGGCAGCGCCTCGGTCACGCGTTCGCCCTTGTCGTTCACGATGTCGCGCACGCGGCCGTAGCCGCGGCCGATGACGATGAAGTCGCCCTTCTTGAGGCAGCCTTCCTGGATGAGCACGCGCGCCACCGGACCGCGACCCTCCTCGACCGACGCCTCGAGGACCGTGCCCCGGGCATTGCCCTTGAAGTCGGCCTTGAGCTCGAGGAGCTCGGCCTGGTAGTCGAGGATCTCGAGGAGCTCCTGGATGCCGTCGCCACGGGTGGCGCTGGTCTTGATGACTTCGGTCGTTCCGCCCCACTCGGTGGGGTTGAGTTCGTGCTCGGCGAGCTGGCCGAGCGTGCGGCGGATGGTCGCCTCGGTGGCATCGGGTCGGTCGATCTTGTTCATGGCCACGACGATGGGCACGCCCGCCGCCTTGGCATGGTTGATCGACTCGATGGTCTGCGGCATGACGCCGTCGACCGCCGAGACCACGAGCACCACGATGTCGGTCACCTTGGCGCCGCGGGCGCGCATGTGGGTGAAGGCCTCGTGGCCCGGGGTGTCGATGAAGGTCACCACGCGGTCCACGTCACCCGCCTTCACCGGCACCGTGAACGCACGCGTCGACTGGGTGATGCCACCCGCCTCGCCTGCCGCGAGGTTGGTGCTGCGGATGCGGTCGAGCAGACTGGTCTTGCCGTGATCGACGTGGCCGAGGATGGTGACAATGGGCGCACGCCGGCGCTCGTCGAGCTTCTCGCGGTCCTTGAAGCGCTCCTCGATGATCTCGGCGGCCGACTTGGCCTCCTCGACGATGAGGTCGATGTCGAAGTCCATCATGAGCTCGATCGCCTTCTCGCGGTCGATCGCGCTGTTGATGGTGGCCATCGTGCCGCCAAGGAAGAGCTTCTTGATGATCTCGGTCGCCTTCACGCCGGTCGCGGCGGAGAGCTCCTTGATCGTGAGAGGCTCCGCGACGTGGATCTGCTGCACCTCGCCCGGACGGCGCTCGGCGCGCTGTCCGCCGCCCATCGACATCGAACCGCCACCGCCACGCCCGACGGGCTGGCGATGGGTGCGCATGAAGCCGCTGGAACCATCGAGCCGCGCCTGACGATCGCGAAGATCCTGGGCGCCGAAACCCGTGCGCGCGGAGTCGCCTGCGCGACCCGTTCGCGACGATCCAATGCCGCCGCGTCCGCGCACTTCGGGACGACCTCCCGCACCGGTGCCGGGGCGACCGGTCCGGCCGCCGGGTCCCATTGTGCCGGGACCGCCAACGCCGGGCCCCGTCCGCCGCATGGGCGGAGGAGTCGGGAGATTGTCGGCCTGCTCGACGCGAATGACCTGCGGTCCCGAGAGACGGGTCTTCTCGCGCGGGCCGAGCTGCGGACCAACTGGTCCGACCACGCTCGGCCGGGACGGCACATTCATGATCGGCGCGGCTTCGGCCGCCTTGCCAAATGACGCGGGCGGCGGCGGCGGAGCGGTGATGACGCGCCGTGGGGCCGCCGTGCCAGCTGCACCGCCCTCACCCGTCGGGGTGGGAGTACGGGCGCCTGCGGCGGCACCTCCATCGGAAGGACGGGTTGCGGAGAGGCCGGCGGCGTATGGCCGCGGCGCAACCGGAGGCGCACCGACGGTGCCGCTCGAAGCCACGGGAGCGGCTGTGGAGGCAGCGCCAGTCGCGGAGGGTGCACTCGGGGCAGGCGCGGTCGCGGGAGCCGCGGTTGGGGAAGGTGCCGTTGGGGAAGGTGCCGTCGGCGAAGTGCCGATCTGCGACGTACCGCTCTGGGCGGCGCGAGTCGGAGAGGCGCCGGCCGGGGAAGCTCCAGTCGCGGGACGTCCGGTCGGGGACGAACCCGCCGACGGCGAACCAGCCGAGGAGGAACCGGTCGAGGAAGAACCAGCCGAGGAAGAACCGGTCGAGGACGAACGGGCC
>CAIOCH010000041.1 GCA_903856525.1 uncultured bacterium
ACGAGTGCGAGTGCGCTGGCGAATGGCCCCGACCAGGACGCGCTGCGCCCGTCGTATCCCGGCATCTCCCTCGGGGCGCATCTCAACATCGTGCGTGGCGCCCCGCTGTCGCCGTCGCGGGAGGTGCGTTCGCTGGTGGGCGAAAACGGCCTGTTTCTCGGCAGTTTCGCGGCACTCGCCGCGCGCGCGCTGCGCGGCGGGATCGTGCGCTCCGAAGTGCGCCTCGAGTGGTCGCGCCAGGTGGCGCACCTGCGCGCACGCGGGCTCGCGCTCTCGCACCTCGATTCCGAGCAGCACGCGCATCACCTCCCCGGCCTGTTCGGCGTGGCGTGCGATGTGGCGCGCGAGCACGGGATCGCCTGGGTCCGTCGCAGCGATGAGCGCTTCGGCGGCTTGCGCCTGGGAATTCCCGCGCTGCGTCGCGCGGTCCTGCGCGTGCGCGCTGCGCGCGCGCAGACGGGCCCCGCGGTGGGCACGGTGGACGCGGTGTGGGGCATCGCCGACCAGGGCGCGCGCTGCACCGCCGATGCCTGCGCGCAGGCGCTGCGTGGACGGGGATTCACGCGCCATGGCGGCTCCGCGCGCGGCGCCCCGCGCGTCGTTGAGATCGTCTGCCATCCCGGCCGCGCACTCCCGCAGGATCCCGCGATTCCACCGTCGTTCGGTAGGATGCGGGTCCGCGACCTCTGGGAGCCCGAGTACCGCGGATTCTCCGGCGACGCCTGGCGCGCCGCAGCCGCGGCCAACAAGTGGCGGCTGACCTCCTTCGACCGACTGCGACCGATCCCGAGCGACGACCGATGACGAACGCCAGCGCCACCACGACGATCGAGATCTCCGTCGTCGCCCCCATGCACAACGAGGAGGGGTGCGTGGAGGAGTTCCTGCGCCGCACCGACGCCGCGCTGCGCGACATGGGCGTCACCCACGAGATGATCATCGTGTCGGATGGCTCCACCGACCGCACGAACGAACTGCTGCGCGCAGGCGTGGAGCGCTATCCGAGCCTGCGCGCCCTCATCCTCGCCCGCAACGTCGGCCAGTGCAGCGCGCTCTACGCGGGCATCCAGGCCACGCGCGGCCGGGTCGTGGTCATCACCGACGGCGACCTGCAGCACAAGCCCGAGGACATGGTGCTCCTCCACCGCAAGCTGCAGGAGGGCTTCACGCTCGTGTCGGGCAACCGCGGCGGGCGCAAGGAAGGCCCGAGCAAGCGCATTCCCAGCCGCATCGCCAACTGGCTGCTGCGCACCGTGACCGGCTGCGATGTGCGCGACATGGGCGGCTTCAAGGCGATCGACGGCGACATGGCGCGCTCGCTGCGCCTGCGTCCCGGGCACCACCGCCTGCTGCCGGCGCTCGTGCACATGCGCGGCGGCTCCACGGGCCAGATCTGGATCGAGCACCAGGCGCGCTTCGCCGGCAAGAGCCACTACGGCATCGGCCGCACCTTCGATGTGATCTTCGACATCCTCATGCTCGGATTCCAGTCGAGCTTCAAGGCGCGGCCGCTCTACCTCTTCGGCCGCATCGGCGTGCTGCTGCTGCTGGTCGACTGCGTGATCATGCCGTGGCTCCTCTGGGAGAAGTTCGTCGACGGCGTGGCCATGGGCACGCGGCCGCCGTTCCTGGTGGCGATCATGTTCTTCCTCGCGGCGCTCTTCTTCCTGGCCATGGGCTTCGTGCTCGAGCTGCTCACCGACGCCAACAACTCCATCAGCGGCACCAAGCCGTACGTGGTGCGCGAGGAAATCGGTCGCCGCGCGTAACACGCGCGTGAAGCACCACCGCCGCGCCTGAACTGCGCGCGCATCCTGCTAGCATCTCCGCCACGCACCGACTTGTGGTGCGTACCCAGGAGAACCGAAGGATGCACACCGCACCGCACGCGCTCGGGCTGCTCGCAGCGTCGCTCACCGCGCTCACGGCCATGACCTCGACCGTCGCCGCACGCGACGCCTCGGGCGACGACCTCGCCCGCGCCCTTGACGAGATGACGCGTCTGCGCGAGCAGAACGAGCGCATCGCCGCTGCCAACGCCGAGCTCGCCGCCAAGGTGGCGCGGCTCGAGCAGCACGCGGCCGACTCCGGCTCGTGGCTGACCGAGGCACGCGCCGAGGAGATCCGCGCCATCGTGGGCGATGTGCTCGCCGACGCCGCCGCGCGCGATTCGCTTGCCGACGATGGCTCGACCGCTGGCTGGGACAAGGCGAAGGGCTTCCACCTCGCCAGCGCCGATGGCAACTTCAGCCTCGGTATCCGCGGTGACGCGCAGTTCCGCTGGAACAACAACCACCGCGACATCGGCTCCACGGCGGCCGCCACAGGCTCGCCTGCAGCGGGCACCGACGAGGACACCCGTGGCTTCGAGTGGCGCCGCGTGCGCCTCACCTTCGCGGGCAACGTCATCGACCCGAGCTGGACCTACGACTTCAAGCTCGCCAACAACCGCTCCGCCACCGCCAACAACAGCACCTACATCGACGACGCCTATGTGCAGAAGTCGCTCGACGGTGGTTTCGCGCTCAAGGTCGGCCAGTTCAAGCTGCCGTTCCTGCGCGAGGACCAGGTGTCGAGCACGGGCCAGCTCGCGGTTGAGCGGTCGCTGGTCAACGAGGTGTTCTCCATCAGCCGCAGCCAGGGCGTGTCGTTCGGCTGGACCGGCAAGGACCTCCGCTTCGAGGGCTTCTACGGCGACGCACTCCGCGCCAACGCGAGCGCGCCCACCACGGGTGCCGGTGCGGCAAGCGGTGTGGCGACGGGGCAGAACACGGGTTTCAGCGTCAATCCCACCGAATACGCCTTCGCTGGCCGCTTCGAGTTCAAGCCTCTCGGCGAGTGGAAGCAGTTCAGGGACATGCAGAGCTACCGCGGCGAGGAGATGGGCGTGCTCGTCGGCCTCGCCGCGTACGCCGAGGCGATGAGCGGCGCTTCAGGCGCATCCGCCGACGAGATCTGGTCGGCGACGGCGGATGCGACGGTCGACTTCGGTGGCGCATCGCTGCTCGTCTACGGCGTCTACCGCGAGGTGACGCTCGCCGACGCGCAGGCCGTGCGCGGTGGCGGCACCGACGACACGCTCGAGCAGTGGGGCGCGCTGGCGCAGCTCGGCGTGTTCGTCGCCGACGACGTCGAGGTCTTCGCGCGCTACGAGATGGGCAGCACCGACACCGATCAGTTCCGCACCAACGCGACGGCGCTGTCGGCGACAGGTGAGGAAGACAGCATCGCCACGCTCGGCCTCAACTGGTGGCCCGCGGGCTCCAAGGTGAAGTTCGTCAAGGTCTCCGCCGACGTGGGCTTCGCGTTCACGCCGCTCGTCGACTTCAATGGCACGGGTGCGGGCTATCTCCCCGACTACACGCCGTCTGCGGGCGATACGAGCGACGGACAATGGCTCGTGCGCACGCAGATGCAGTTCCTCTTCTGACGCGGGGATCTGCGAAACAGGGAGTCTCCATGCGATCCGTCCGGTTGCTCGCGATCCTGGCGTCATCCGCCGCGCTTTCCGCGGCTGGCTGCGTCGCTTCCCGCGGTGCCGCGCCACGCGTGTCGAAGCCGGTCACGAGCTCCACCGACTTCAGCCGCGGCGCCGTGTTCGACAAGATCACCGCCGACGAACTCGACCAGCTCACCAACGCCTATGCCGACCGCTACCGCACGCTGGTGGAGGATGCGGTGGACGTGGTGCTGCGCGGCAACGGCGACGCGCGCCAGCGCGCCGTGGCGCAGCGCATGCTCGTGGCGAGCACCACCAGCGTCTACGACATCGTCACCAACGGCGACCCGTTCACGCAGGTGCTCGACCTCACCGTGGTGGTCACGCTCACCAGCCAGGTGTGGATCGACGCCGACCGCGCCACCCGCGAGTTCGGCGAGGACCGCGCGCGCTCGCTCATCACGGCGCTGCGGCGGGCGCGCGAGGAGATCTGGGAGATCGCGGCGCGCGTGTTCAGCCCCGACCAGCTCTCCGCGCTCGACTTCCTCATCGCCGGCTGGCGCAAGGACAATCCCACCGTCGACGATGTGTACTTCGTGCGCTTCAACGACTTCAACGAGAGCCGCGGCCAGTCGTTCGTGGCCGAGGCGGGCGCAGGCGGCGGCCTCTTCGAGCCGATCGACCGCGCCGTGGACCAGGCGAAGAGCTACGAGCGACTCATCGAGCGCATGTTCTACCTGTCCAAGCGCGCGCCCATGCTCGTGGGCTGGCAGTCGCAGGCGGTCATGGACGATGTGCTCGCCAAGCCCGAGGTCGGTCGCACGCTCGGCAACCTCGACAGCGTCACCAAGTCGGTCGACGCGCTGTCGAAGACGGCGGACCGCCTCGCCACCGACATTCCCGAGCTCCTCGCGCGCGAGCGCCGGACACTGCTCGAGGAGATCGACCGCAGGCAGACGGCGATCGATGGGACACTGGTGCAGGTGAAGGCGGTGGTCGACTCGATCGCCCCCATCACCGAGCAGGTGCAGCTGATCGCGGGAACCGGCGAACGCATGCTCGACAAGGTTGCGGAGCTGCGCGGGCCGGTGCCGCCGCCCGATCCCGATGCGCCACCGGCCAAGCCGTTCGATCCCGCCGACTACCAGCGGCTGCTCGCGGAGGCGTCCACCGCGCTGCGCGAGGCCAACACGCTCGCCGCGCAGGGCGAGTCACTCGCGGCCTCGCCCGCGGTCAAGGGTCTCATCGACGAGGTGACCAAGGCCACGCAGGAGCGCATCGACAGCGTCGAGGAGGCGTCGCGACGCGTCATCTGGCAGCTCGGGGCCGTGCTTGCGGGCGTCGCGCTGCTTGTCTTCGCGCTCGCGGTGGTCTATCGCGAGATCGGCCGTCGTGGCATGCGGGGAGGTGCCTGACATGCGTTGCAACCGAAACCGGAATCCACACGGAACCCCCGACGCCGCCAGGTTCTCGCGACGAAGCGCGCTCGCGCTGCTGACGTTGCCCGCGGTGCTCCCGTCGGCTCTCGCCGCGGCCACGTCGCTTCTCTCGCGCAGCGCCGTCGCGCAGGAGACGCCGACGCCCTCGGGTGTCGCCGTGCCGCCGGCCGATGTCGACGCCACGCCCTACCCGAACTACATCGAGGAGCCCGCGGTGCGCGGCACCGTGCGCTGCGTGGGCAGCTCCGCCGTCGGCCTCCTCATCAACGCCATCCGCCCCGGATTCACCGAGTCGCAGCCCGACATCGCCGTCGAGATGATCTCGTCGGGTTCGAGCAGTGGCCCCAAGGCGCTCGCCGACGGCACCTGCGACCTCGCGCCCATGAGCCGCGACATGCGCGCGAGCGAGATCGAGGCCATCGAGAAGGCGCGTGGCGACACCGTCGATGCGATCGACATCGCCGTCGACGCCATTGCCATCGGGGTGCACGTCAAGAACCCGCTCACGCGCATCACGCTCCGGGACCTCGACCGCGTGTTCGGCCGCGAGCGTCGCCGCGGTGGCGCGCCCGCGGTCAAGTGGAGCGACCTCGGCGTCACCGACGCGCCCATCGCCGACCGCAGCATCACGCTCTTCGGCATGGGTGCGGGCACGGGTTCCAACGGCATCGTGCAGGAGATCGTCCTGCAGGGCGGCCCGTTCCGCACCAGCGTCAACGAGGAGCCCGTCTCGTCGAGCGTGGTGCAGGCGGTCGCCACCGACGCGAGCGCCATCGGCTACTGCAGCGTGCTCTTCGAGTCGGTGCGGGTGCGCAACCTCGAGATCGAGTCGCTCGACGGCAGCGGTTTCGTGGCGCCCACCGACGCGCACATCCGCGCCGGACGCTATCCACTCGCACGCACGCTGCGCCTCTACTACCTGCGCGGCGCGCTGGCCAAGTCGCCTGCAGTGCGCAAGTTCCTGCAGTTCCTCGTGTCGCAGGACGGCCAGGAGGCCATCGAGGACATGCGCCAGAAGACGCTCACGCCCGCGTCCGCACGCATGATGTTCGACAAGCTCGGCGCCGACCGAACCAAGTGAACGCTACTCGCGCGGAACCAGTGCGCCCACATCGACCGTGTGGGTGTGGAATGTCTCGCCCGTGGCCGACACGAACCGCGCGGTCAGCGACCCGCCCGCGCCCGACTCCCGCGCCTCGAGCAGCAGGAACGAGCTCGCCACGCCGCGGTCGAACACCACCTCGGGCCCCGTGACCGCCGCATCGCTGTGCACGCGCGCGTGCAGCGGGCTGGTGACGAACTCCACGAGGTCGTAGCCCACCGCATCGCGCGTGGGATGCACCAGCACGCGCGAGCGGTGCACATCGCCCGACACGAGCACGACACCCGTCGCCTTCGACTCGCGCACGATGCGCTGGAACCGCTCGAACTCATGCGGATACGCGCCCCAGCAGTCGCCCTTGAGCGGACGCACGCGGTTGTTCCACACCATGCTGCTCGCCACCACCTTGCACGGCGCGGTGCTCTCGCGCAGGCCCTTCGCAAGCCACGCCCACTGCGCTTCGCCGAGCAGCGAGGGCAGGTCGGCGCGCTCGGGCGCCGGCTCCGTCTTGGCAAACCAGCGCGTGTCGACGATGAACACCTCCACGGGTCCGCTGCGGAACGAGGTGTAGAGCCCGCCCGCACCGTCACCCGCCGGATCGATCGGCCGGTACTCGAGGAACGCGCGCCTGCTGTTCTCGCGCCCGGGCAGGCGGCCGTCGGTGTCGTTCTTCCCGAAGTCGTGGTCGTCCCAGGTGGCGAACAGCGGCATCGACGCGGTGAGCCGCTCGAAGTCGGGCGCACCGTCGAACAGCCGGTAGCGCGCGCGCTGCACCGCGAGATCGGTGGTGTCGATGTACGGCGTGTCGCCGATGAGGACGAGCGCGTCGGGTGACTCGCGGCCGATCTGCCGCCAGGTGCGCGCCGTCGACTCGTCGATGTCGGCGCAGGAACCGAATGCCAGCCGCGTGCGCCGCGCATCGGTGGAGAGCTGCGTGAATCCGCCGCGCGCAAGCTCCACGCCATCCGCAGCGCGCGTGATCACGTAGCGGTAGTCGGTTCCGGCAGCGAGACCAGTGAACGCGAAGTGCACCGTCGCGTCCCGCTCGGCATCGGGCCGTGCCTCGACCACGAGCTCTTCGCCCGACTCGTCGCGCATCGTGCAGCGGAGGATCGCGGAATCGGCGGGAACCGCCGCCGACACGCCCGCGCGCATCCACACCGTCGCGCGATCCTCGCCGTGCACGAACACCGCGGG
>CAIOCH010000042.1 GCA_903856525.1 uncultured bacterium
GATCGACCCACTCCGTGACGGTGTCGCGGGACCGATCCACGCGCGCGAGGGCCGGCGGACCATCGTCGTCCTCGAGCACAGCAACCACCGCCTGCAGGAGCTCGACGCCGTCTCGGGCGAATCGCACGGAGTTGCCGGCGGACTCGGTCGCGAGGCGGGGCGGCTCAAGTATCCTTGGGCGATCGCGCCCGCGGGGCCGGGGAGCGATGGCGCGCAGCGGTTCGCCGTGTGCGAGCAGGGCAACTCGCGCATCGTCTTCTTCACGCTTCCGCGATGGCCGCGGGATTCCGACTGATCCACCATGCACTTCGAGCGACCCATCTTCCTGCTCCTGCTGGGCCTGCTGATCCCAGTGCTGCTGCTCGCGTGGCGCAGCCGACGCAGCGAGGAGCCGTGGAAGTGGTGGTCGAGCGTCATCCTGCGCACATTGGTCGTGCTGCTCATGGTGGCCGCGATCGCGCAGCCGTCGTTCGTGCGACGTGGCGAGGCGCTCACCACCGTGTTCGTGCTCGACCGCAGCCGGTCGATCCCCGCGCCGCTGCTCGAGAAGGCCCGGGACTTCGCGCAGGGGCTCGTGGCGGGCAAGCCCGAACCCGAGGACCGCGTGGGTGCGGTGACCGTGGGTCGCGAGGCGGAGATCCTCAGCCAGCCCGACGCCCGCTCGATCGTGGCCGACGAGGAGCACTCGGGTGACCGCGACGGATCGAACCTCGCCGCCGGCATCCGCCAGGCGCTCTCGATCCTGCCGCCCGACACCGCCAAGCGCATCGTGCTCATCTCCGATGGCAACGAGAACATCGGCAACGCCCTCGCCGAGGCCGATGTGGCCAAGGCCAACGGCATTCCCATCGACGTCGTGCCCATCGAGTACGAGTCGCCCAACGAGGTGGTGTTCGAGAACCTCAAGGCGCCGCCGCGGGCCCGTCCCGGGCAGACTGCCGACCTGCGGCTCCTGCTGCGGAGCCAGCGTGCGGCGCGCGGGACCGTCTTCCTGCGCGATGGCGGACGAGCGGTGGATCTCGACCCCGACGCGCCCGGCGACGGCCTCGCGGTCGAACTCGACGCAGGGCCGCGCACGATCTCGGTGCCGTTCCCTCTGGAGGGCGCGGGCACGCGCCGCTTCGAGGCGGTGTTCGAGCCGGCCGACGAGGCGCAGGACGCCATCAGCGAGAACAACCGCGCCACCGCGGTCACCTTCGTCGACGGCTCTGGGCAGGTGCTCGTGGTCGATCCGAGCGGTGGCGCCGATACGGCGGCCTTCGTCGACGCGCTCCGCCAGACCACGCTCGATCCCGTGGTGGTGCAGCCCGACGCGCTGGCGCAGGGCGGCGACTTCCTCTCCGGCTTCGACGCCGTCGTGCTCGCCAATGTGCCCCGCTGGTCGATCGACGGCGAGACCGACCGGCTCATCCGTGCGTATGTGCATGACCTCGGCGGCGGACTCCTCATGCTCGGCGGCGACCAGAGCTTCGGTGCCGGCGGCTGGATCGACTCCGACACCGAGTCGGTGCTGCCGGTCAAGCTCGATCCGCCCGCCACCCGGCAGATGGTGCGCGGCGGACTCGTCCTCATCGTCCACTCCTGCGAGATGCCGCAGGGCAACTACTGGGCGCAGCAGGTGTCGATCGCGGCCATCGAGGCGCTCACCCGCCTCGACCTCATCGGCATCATCACGCTCGTGTCGGGCCCGACGTGGGCGCATCCGCTGCAGGAGGCCGGCGACAAGTCGAAGGCCATCGCCGCCGCGCGCGCCATGCACGTGGGCGACATGTTCGACTTCGAGGAGTCGGTGGTGATGTCGCTCAAGGCCCTTGAGGACTCGCGCGCCGGACAGCGGCACATCATCATCATCTCCGACGGCGATCCCGCGCCGCCCACCAAGACCACGCTGCAGCGGGCGGTCAGCTCCAAGGTCACCATCACCACGGTCATGGTGTCGGGCCACGGCACACCGCAGGACTACGTGAACATGAAGTACACCGCCGAATCGACCGGCGGGCGCTTCTACGAGGTGACCAATCCCAAGGCGCTGCCCAAGATCTTCACCAAGGAGGCGTCGGTCGTCTCGCGTTCGCTGCTCGTCGAGGGCGAGTTCGCGCCGACCATCTCGCCGTCCACGTCGGGACCACTGCGCGGCGTGGCGGGGGTGCCACAGCTGAGCGGATACGTGCTCACCATCCCCCGCGAGGGGCTCTCGCAGGTGCAGATCGCCAACAGCACCGAGGAGGGCGTCGATCCCATCTACGCGTGGTGGAACCACGGTCTCGGTCGGTCGATCGCCTTCACCTCCGACGCGGGCGCCCGCTGGACCACGGCCTGGACGAGTTGGGGCGAGTACCGCGCCTTCTGGGAGCAGTCGGTGCGCTGGCTCCTGCGCCCGGCGGTGCCATCGAACGCATCGGTGCGCACGCGCATCGAGGGTGAGACGGCCATCGTGGAGCTCGAGGCGACGAACGCCGCGGGCGGCTTTGCCACCAACCTCGAGCCCGAGGGCGTGGCCATCCTTCCCGACGGCGATGTGGCCGCGCTCAATGTGGTGCAGGTGGGCCCCGGCCGCTGGCGTGCGGAGTTCCCCGTGCCCGAAGCGGGCTCGTACCTGGTGAACTTCAGCCTCGGCACGGGCGAGGACGGCCGCCGCGCCACGGTGCAGGCGGCGGTGAACCTCCCGTACCCCAAGGAATTCCGCACCGTGCGCGACAACCGCGCGCTGCTCGAGCAGATCGCCGACAAGACGGGTGGCCGCGTGCTGGCGCTCGGCGTGCCGCAGGGTGTCAATGCCTTCGAGCGCGCGGGGCTGCCCGTTCCCGAGAGCCAGCGCCGCATGTGGGACCTCATGGCCATCCTGGCGGCGGTGTTCTTCCTGTTCGATGTCGCCGTGCGCCGCATCGCCATCGACTGGCAGGGTGCGCGCAAGGAGGTTCGCGACGCCATCACCGTGCGCAACGCCGGCGATGGAACCGTCGCCGCGTGGCGCAAGGCACGCGAGCAGCGCGGCGCGCGCGAGGTTTCACCTGAGGCGACGGCATCAATGCGCCGCACGCTCGAGGAGGGGCCGGCGCTCGATGTCCGTCGCGACGTGCGCGAGGGGGGCGCGGGGGTCGCGCCCAAGCC
>CAIOCH010000043.1 GCA_903856525.1 uncultured bacterium
CTTCGCGCCGAAGCTCGGCATCGAGAGGATTCTGGCCAAGAACAACCTCACCGTCGCCGACATCGATCTCTTCGAGATCAACGAGGCGTTTGCGGCGCAGGTGCTCGCCGACATCAAGCCGCTCGGCATCCCCGAGTCGAAGCTCAACATCTGCGGCGGCGGTGTGGCGCTGGGTCATCCGATCGGCGCCAGCGGCGCGCGCGTGCTGGTCACGCTCGTCCACCAGCTCAAGCGCACCGGTGGCAAGCGCGGCATCTGCTCGCTCTGCCTCGGCGGCGGCAACGCGGTGACGATGCTCGTCGAGATGTGCTGAGCGGCGATGCGCTGAAACGCCGGGGCCTGCCCGCTACTTGTTGCGCACGCGTAGGCGCAGCGACGGACAGGCTTCGGAGTCGGTCGCGATCTCGAGGTCGAACGCCTTCCAGCGGCGCATGTCGCGGCGCTGTTCCCACTCGAACAGAGGGCTGCCGGGGTTGTCGGCGGCAAGCGCATCGATGGCCTTGAAGTCGATCTCGATGGCGACGTGTCCATCGCCGGCGCTGCCAACCACCCGCGCCACGGGTGGCTCGAAGGAGGTCACCGCGAACTTGCCCACCGGCGCCTCGCGCTCCGGATCGACGACCCGCTCGAGATCGACGATCTTCGTGTCGAAGACCTCCGGCCTCACCACCAGGACGGGCATGGGCACGATGGGGCTGACGATCTCGTAGTCGATGCGCACGCTCCCGCCGCGGGCGTTGCCGTCGAGGCGGAAGTCGAGGCGCTGGCTCTTGGGCCCGAGGCCGAGCGGATCGATCTCGATGGGCACCTTGAGAAGCCCGCCGGGCGCGACGACTGCGTTGGGCGCGATGCCCGGGCGGATGCCCGAGCTGGTCGCGACCCAGCCGACGACCGTGACGGGAACGGTGCCGTCGTTGCTGAGGACGATTTCATACGCACCGCGCGGGCCACACTGGGAGATGGTGCCGAGGTTGAGCTTCTCGGGTGAGATGCGCAGTCGGCGCACGCCTTCGGAGTCATCTCGCGGCCGGGTGCGGGAGGTCGGCCGACCGGCGTCCCCCGGCGACGCCGCACCTCCACCCTTGGCCCCACCGCTCGGCTCGTCGGAACCAATGTTGAGGTAGATACCGAGCGCGGCAAGCACGACCGCGCCGGCCACAAGGAAGGTCTGGGTCGAGCTTGAGTTGGGGCGGGTGTTCGCCATTCGTCGGAAATCCTATCCAAACCGTCAACCGCAGCGGAAGCGAGAAGTACGCTCCGCGCGATGCGCATTCTCATTCTCGGCGGTACGGGCTTCCTCGGACCACATCTCGTCGACCAGGCACTCGCGAGGGGCTGGGATGTCACGACCTTCAACCGCGGGAAGACCGATCCCAAGCGGCTCGCCGCCGATCGGTACCAGTCCGTGCGCCAGCTGAAGGGCGACCGCGACCCGAAGAAGGGCGAGGGACTGAAGGCGCTCGAGGAACTCGCGGCGGAGATGCGGAAGTCCGGCGAGAAGTTCGACGCGGTCATCGACAACTCGAGCTACTTTCCGCGCGTGACCAAGGCATCGGCCGAGCTGCTCGCGCCGGTGACGCAGATGTACCAGCTCGTCTCGACGATCTCGGTGTGGATGGACAACTCCATCGCCCCCGACGAGTCGACGCCCGTCGCCACCATCGAGGACGAGACCGTCGAGCAGATCACGGGCATGACCTACGGGCCGCTGAAGGCGCTGTGCGAGAAGGCCGCCGAGGCCGCCTGCCCGGGCAAGGCCTGCATCGTGCGCCCCGGACTGATCGTGGGGCCTGGCGACGATTCGTGCCGCTTCACCTACTGGCCGATCCGCATTGCGCGCGGTGGAAAGGTTCTCGCGCCGCGCGCCGCAAAGCCCGACGATGTGCGGGTCCAGTTCATCGATGTGCGCGACCTCGCGGCGTTCCAGCTCAAGCTCGTCGAGGACGGGCACCACGGCACCTACATCGCCAACGGTCCCGTCGGCCCGCTGACCATGGAGGAAATGCTCGCCGGCATCAAGGGCGCGGTGTCGAATGCCGTCGAGTTCGTGTGGGTCGACGAGGCGTTCCTGATGGAGAACCAGGTGCAGCCGTGGATGGGCCTGCCGCTCTGGATTCCGCAGGATCCGAGCACCGCCGGTGCGGGGCGCGCCAACATCTCCAAGGCACTGGCGCACGGGCTCGCCTGCCGGCCGCTCGCGGAGACCGCTCGCGACACCATCGCCGACTTCGAGGCCACGAAGGCCGACCGCCCCGCCGACTTCGCGTGGGGCTCCGGACGCGCGCCCGGCATCAGCCCGGAGCGCGAAGCCGACCTCCTCAAGCTCTGGTCCGACCGCTAAGCCGGTGCACGGCACGTGCCATGCAGTGCCTGGCACCGGACGGCACGTACCGTGCTCGCTTACCCACCGCTCCCATCCCCCACGAGCAATCGTCGGGCATTCATTCCCTCCTCGATCGCGATCCACTCGATCGACTGCCGCTCCTCCTCCTTCAGAGGCACTCCGAGGCGCTCTCTCCAGAGCGATGAGTCGACCCATCCGCCGCGAACCTCTGCATTCACGAAGTCCCACTCGTTGGGAGCTCCGCAGTGCATCCGTGCGCTTGACCACGGCCATTCCGTGGCGTCGTTGACCATGCCAGCTTCCACCGGATTTCGCTCCATGTACCGGAGGGCGTTGATGGCATGGCGCGCGTCCATACGCCCTGCGTAGACGCGCCCTTCCCAGCAACAACCCCTCCGCCCCTGTCGCATGTTGAGCATTTCGGCGTAACGCTTGTGCAGCTGGCCGAAGCACCTGCTGATCCCCTTCGTGCATCCCGGAATCACCGCGAAGTGCACATGATTCGTCATCAGGCAGAATCCAGCGATGCGGACGCTGTGCCGCCTTGCGAAGCTCCCGAGCATGCCGAGGTAGTAGCGACGGTCAGCGTCGCTCTCGAACAGCTTCATCTGCCGGTTACCTCGATGCACGACGTGGTACGGCACACCGATCTCGATGTTGCGCAACGGTCTTCCCATCTCTTCACCTCCTGGTTTGAACCCGTGCGGCGAACGCTAACACGCCAAACAGACGGGTCTCGAAACGCTGCTGTTTGTTTCGGAGGATTGTCCAGCACGGCACGTGCCATGCAGTGCCTGGCACTGCGTGGCACGTGCCGTGC
>CAIOCH010000044.1 GCA_903856525.1 uncultured bacterium
CCAGATGATCACGATGAGCGTGCTCAAGGAGACGGCCGAGCGGCACGGCTTCGCCTGCCTCATCCACGAGAAGCCCTTCGCCGGCGTGAACGGATCGGGCAAGCACAACAACTGGGCGATCGCCACCGATACCGGCGTCAACCTGCTCGATCCGCGCGACGACACGCACACCAACATGCAGTTCCTGACCATCCTCTGCGCGGTCATCCGTGCCGTGGATGTGCACGCGGAGTTCCTCCGCGGCGCGATCGCGAGCGCGGCCAACGACCACCGCCTCGGTGCCAACGAGGCGCCGCCGGCGATCATGTCGATCTTCCTCGGCGACATGCTCACCGACATCCTCGAACAGCTCGAGTCGGGTAACCCGAAGAAGACCATGAAGGGCGGCGCCCTGGAGCTCGGCGCCACCACGCTGCCGCAGATCCCCAAGCACACCAGTGACCGCAACCGCACCTCGCCGTTCGCGTTCACCGGCAACAAGTTCGAGTTCCGTGCCGTCGGCTCGAGTGCGTCGGTCGCCTGGCCGAACACCGTGCTCAACGCGATCATCGCCGACAGCCTCGACTTCATGGCCACGCAGCTCGAGAAGCGCGTCGGGAAGAACCCGACGCAGTCCAAGCTCGAGGCGGCGGTCAAGAGCCTCCTCAAGGATGTCGTGAAGGAGCACCGCCGCGTCTGCTTCGACGGCGACGGCTACTCCAAGGCGTGGCACGAGGAGGCCCGGAAGCGCGGCCTGCCCAACAATACCTCCACCGCCGAGGCGATCGCCTGCTTCGGCAGCAAGAAGGCCGCGGACCTGTTCGGCAAGTACGGCATCCTCTCCAAGCGCGAGCTGGAGGCGCGGTACGGCGTGATGGTCGAGCAGTACATCAAGCTGCTCCGCATCGAGAGCCGCACGCTGCAGTCGATGGTGCGCACGGCGATCCTGCCCTGCGCGCTGCGGTTCCAGGCGGAGCTCGCCGACGTGGTGGGCGCGACCCAGGCCTGCGACATCGACTGCCCGGGCACCGCGGCGCAGCTGCGCGAGGTGGTGGGCATGGTGGAGTCGCTGCGCGCCGCGGTCGCCAAGGTCGAGAAGGCCGAGGCGTTCGAGGGTCACGACGCCGAGAAGGAGGCCCGCCACTACCGCGATGTCCTCCTGCCCGCCATGATGGAGACGCGCCGCATCTGCGACAGCCTCGAGAAGATCATGCCGGCGGACCTCTACCCCCTGCCGACCTACGCGGAACTCCTGTTCTCGACCAGAAACTGAGCGGCCGAGCGCCGGGTACCAGCACCATCCACCGCGCAGCCGCCGGCACCCCCGGCGGCTGCGTGCGTTCATTCTCAGACGCGCGGCCGCCGTTCGGATGCAGGCGTTTCGTCGGAGGCGGAGGAGGGTGTATACTTGTCCCTTCCCCCTGTCGGGGAGCTTCACGGAAACCCCTATGTCTACCGCGACCGAAACCCAGCTCGACGTCGAGATCTCCATCTCCGAAACCGCCCCTTGCACCAAGCGCATCACCATGAAGGTGCCCGCGGCCGCGATCGATGCCCGGCTCGAGACTGCGTTGGCGGCGTTCATCAGCGAGGCGAGCTTCCCGGGCTTCCGCAAGGGCAAGGCCCCGCGCGCGCTCGTCGAGAAGCGTGTCGGTGGCGCATTGGTCACCGAGGCGCGCAACCAGCTCATGAGCGATGCCTATTCGCGCGCGATCGAGGAGAACAGCCTCCGTCCGATCAGCGACCCGCGTCCGGTCGAGGGCGAGTCGGTGCCTGAGCTTGCGCGCGGCAAGGACTTCCGCTTCGTCGTCGAGATCGAGGTCGCTCCGGACTTCGCGATCCCCGACTTCGGCTCCTTCGAGGTGAGGAAGCCCATGATCGAGGTGACGGGCGAGCACATCGACGGCGAGATCCTGCGCCAGAGCTACCGCTGGGGCACCCCCGCGCGGATCGAGGGGCCGTTCGAGCACCTCGACCGCATGCTCGGCAAGGCGGTCGTGACCGTTGCCGGCCGCGATGGCAGCTACTTCGAGACCGACAAGGCGCTCTGCGTTGTTCCCGCCAAGGAGGACGAGGGCAAGGGCGCACTGCTCGGCCTGCTGATCGACGGGCTCGACAAGGTGCTGCTCGGCAAGAAGCCGGGTGACACGGTGACCGTCCAGACCAAGGGCTCCGATTCGCACGAGCGCGAGGAACTCCGGGGCAAGGACATCACCATCACCTACACCATCGGCGAGGCCGAGCGGATCACCCCGCGCTCCAACAAGGAGCTCGCGGAGATGTTCGGTGTGGAGAGCGAGGAGATCTTCCGCGACCAGGTGAAGGATGCGCTCGAGCAGCGCCGCGACGGCGAGCAGCGTGCCGCCATGCGCGAGCAGGTCGCCGAGCACCTCACCTCCACCATCGAGATCCCGCTTCCCACGAAGCTCAGCGAGGCGCAGGTCTCGCGCAGCCTCGAGCAGCAGCGCATGGAGCTCCTCTCCCGCGGCCTCGAGCCCGCAGCCGTCGAGAACCGTCTCGCGGAGATGCGCTCCAAGAGCGAGGCCGATGCCCGCAACCGCCTCAAGCTGTTCTTCATCATGGCGCGTCTCGCCGAGCACTTCGGCGTGCAGGTGACCGAGCAGGAGCTGAACGGCCGCGTGGCGATGATGGCCGCGCAGCAGAACATGCGTCCCGAGCAGATGCGTCAGCAGATCGAGAAGTCGGGCCGCATGAACGAGGTCATCTCGATGATCCGCGACGCGAAGGTCAGCGACCGCATCATCGGCCAGGCCAAGGTCGCCGAGATCGCGGCCGAGGATTGGAACAAGCTGGTCGAGGCGCGGGCGAAGGCCTGATCCGGCGCGTCCAGCGCAAGTCTCATGAACCGAGGCCCGGAGAAACCGCACCCGCGTTCTCCGGGCCTCGTTCGATGAGCGCGCGGTGATCGGCGTGTGTGGGTCGAGACTCTCCTGATCGGCATGGCACCTTCCTTCGAACTCTTCCAGAGCATTGCCGGCGCGGCGATCGCGCTGGTGGTGATCGTGGTGGCCGGCTGGTTCGCGGTGGTCCGCATCCGGCGGTGGATGCGGGATGACTCGGCCACCGACGCGGCCTTCACCCTCGAGGACCTGCGGCGGCTGCGCCGCGAGGGCCAGCTGACCGAGGAGGAGTACGAGACCGCACGCACCGCCATGATCGGTGCGGTGCGAAAGGCGGCGCAGCCCGACGGTGCCGAGATCAAGCGCCGCGTCTCCGCGGGGATCCGCGCGGCCCAGACCCGCACGGCGCCACCGACGAGGCCCGGCACCCCCACATCGATCGTTGAGCAGCCCGTCCAGCCGCGCGTCGGACGATCCATCGAGCCCATGACGCCGCAGCCTCCGCTGACTCCGGTGCAGCCCCGCGGCGTGGTTCGGCCTGTCGACCTTGATCAGCCTGCCCCCACGCCTCCGACCGCCCCGACCGACCACGGTTCGACGCAAGATGGGACCCAGCCGACCAGATCTCCCAAACGCCCCCCGCAACTCGGTTGAGTCGCCATTTCCGGCCTGAACGCGGGCCCGCGCCTGTGCAGACGCGATCCCACGCTAGATTCCCCCCGCGTCGCAGTCGGCTGCCGAAGCCAACCCTCGACGTCCCTGACAACTTCCCGACAACGCCCCGAAGGGCCGTGCACCCATGAAGAAGCCAATCCGCAAGCCCAAGTCGTCCGACCGCGCCACCGATGCCGGGGATGCGCGCCCGAACGACATCATCAACGCGAGTGGCCCCGTGCGCCGTGGTCCAGGAGGCCCGGGAGGTGCCGGCCGCGGCGAGGGCGGTGAGTTCGGCGGCGGCGGTGCAGGTGCGGGCGGCTCCGGTGGCGGCAACGACGGTGGCTTCCGTGGCAAGAAGATGACCACGTGCTCTTTCTGCGGCAAGACCTCCCGCGAGGTCGGTGCCATGGTCGAGGGGCCGGGGGATGTCTACATCTGCTCCAACTGCACCGATCTGTGCCAGAACATCTTCAAGCAGGAGAAGCGGCGTGTGGCGGCGGCAAGGCCCCTCTTCGCCTCGATTCCCGCCCCGAGGCAGATCAAGGAGTTCCTCGACCAGTACGTGATCGGCCAGGACGCCGCCAAGCGCGCGCTGGCGGTGGCGGTGCACAACCACTACAAGCGCCTGAGCGTTGTCGAGGGCGACGACAACTCCATCGAGATCGACAAGTCCAACGTGATGCTGATCGGGCCGACCGGCACGGGAAAGACGCTGCTGGCCAAGACGCTCGCGCGCATCCTCAACGTGCCCTTCGCCATTGGCGACGCAACCACGCTCACCGAGGCGGGCTACGTGGGCGAGGATGTCGAGAACCTCCTGCTCAAGCTGCTGCAGGCCGCCGACTACGACCTCGAGAGCGCGCAGCGCGGCATCATCTACATCGACGAGATCGACAAGATCGGCAAGACCTCGCAAAACGTCTCGATCACCCGCGATGTCTCGGGCGAGGGCGTGCAGCAGTCGCTCCTGAAGATGCTCGAGGGCACGATCGCCAACGTGCCGCCGCAGGGAGGCCGCAAGCATCCCGAGCAGCAGTACATCCAGATGGACACCACGCACATCCTGTTCGTCTGCGGCGGGTCGTTCGTCGGTCTCGAGGACATCATCCGCAAGCGGCTCGGCAAGCGCCGCATCGGCTTCGGCGCCGACATCCACGAGAACAAGCCAAAGGAGGAGGCGTCCCGCGCGGTGCTGGCGCAGGTCCTTCCCGAGGACGTGCTCGAGTTCGGAATGATCCCCGAGCTGGTGGGCCGCCTTCCGATCATCACGCCGCTCATGCCGCTCGACCGGGACGCGATGATCTCCATCCTCACCGAGCCCAAGAACGCGATCGTGCGGCAGTACCAGTACCTGTTCACGATCGAGGGCGCCCGGCTCGAGTTCTCGCGCGATGCGCTCGAGTTGATCGCCGACCGCGCGCTTTCCCGCGACACCGGCGCGCGCGCCCGGCGCGCGGTGATCGACGAGATCATGGTGCCCCACATGTACCACCTGCCCGATCTCGACAATCGGGATGCGGTGTACACGCTGAACGCCGACGCGATCGAGCGCAAGACGCCGCTGGGCCAGATCGTGCGGCGGGTTTCCAAGGAGTCGGCGTAGGCGGTTCTCGGGTGGAGTCCGCGGACGGAGTCGGCGTCGCCCGATTCCGCACGCCTTGAGCGGAGAATGGCCTCATGGACAACGAGTTCGGGATGCAGGCCACGCTTCGTCGCGGATGCGGCTCCGAGGAGATCTACACGTCGCTCGCGGCGCGGGCCCGGGAGTTGGCGGATGCGTGCGCCGACCCGGCCGATCGACTCGCCCCACTCTGCGATGCATTGTGGAGCGAACTCGCTCCGCGGGGTCTCAGCTGGATCGGGTTCTATCTGGTGGCGCCGCCATCCGAGGCAGACGCGCGCACCGCGGACCCGGGCGTTGCCACGGAGATGATCCTGGCCGCGCGGCGGGACAAGCCGGCCTGCTCGCCGATCGGACTCCAGGGTGTCTGCGGTCAGGGATTCCTCGAGGAGCGCATCCGTCTTGTGGAGGATGTCGGGCTTCTGGGCGCGGGCTACATCGCCTGCGACCCGCGGGACCGATCGGAGATCGTCGTGCCGATTTATCGGAATGGCGCTCCGTGGGGGGTGCTCGACGCCGACAGCCATGAACTGGCGTGCTTTGGCGAGGCCGATGTGCGGGGGCTCTCGGCCGTCCTGCGCTCCGCAGGGCTATTGGATCGCGCTCCCGAGGTTCGTGCCGACCGCTTGCACGATCAGCAGGCTTCGCTATAGTACGGGACTCGCCCCGTTGGGCGTCCATCACGAAACGAGTCTCCCTATGCCACGCGTCTGCCACTTCACCGGTGCCTCCACTTCCTCAGGTTGGGTCTGCAAGTATCGCGGCAAGGCGAAGTACCTCGGCGGCGTCGGCATCAAGACCACGTCGCGCAAGCGCCGCACCTTCAAGCCGAACCTGCAGACGGTCACCATCGTCGAGGACGGCAGCCCCAAGCGCGTGAAGGCGTCGGTCCGGGCGATCCGCGAGGGACTCGTGGTGAAGCCGATCAAGCGCAAGTTCGCCTATACCCGCCGCATTAAGAACGGCGAAGCGGTCTGACACCAGCGGTCTGACTCCGAGGTGTTCCCTGTGGAGTCGTTCTTTGGGGGTCGTTCCTGTGGTGTCGGCTGCTTTCGTCGTGGGTGCCGCGACACATGTGGGCTGATCGTCACCGCGATCCTCTGGTGACTGGGGCGCAGTCTTCGAGCCAAGCATCGCCGAACCGTCCGATCACGGACGGTTCGGCTCTTTTTCGCGATTGTGGCGGGCGGTGTTGTGCCGAGAATGCAAGCAATTTCCCTGCAAAAACAAAGCAGATCTTTGACGGCTATCCGATCGGGGCTATCGTCTGCGACGGCAGTTCACCCGGTCCCACGTCCCGCAGAGTCGGGCAGGACAATCTCTCCGACACTGCCCCAGTTTGATGGTTGCACCGTCCGCAAAGCGGTTTGTGTCGTTTCTTGCGGATTTCTCGCCCTTCGCAGGCGGGAACGGCTGTGCCTGTCCTTTGCTCGACCGTTCGCTCAGTTGTCGGAGCGGATCGGCTGGTCCGTCTGTTGGAGCTTCCTCCATCACGGGCTGGTGGTGGCGTCTCGGTGGCTTCCTTCGGGGAGCCGCCGTTGTGTCACCCGACCAGTGTGTGCGACCGCATCGTGTCCGAGTGTCCTGATCATCGTCTCGTTCGTCGTCATCGTCTCTTTCGTCCTGACCGTCTCCGCCCGAGTTCCCATCAACCGAGTCCCCCCTTCCTGAGTTCCTCCGTGGCTGGCCATCACCCCAACGACGATCGCGACCGAGTGCTCGCGGCGACCGACCTGCTGTCGATCGTCGGCGAAGTGGTGGCGCTGCGTCCGAAGGGGCGCGAGCATGTCGGGCTCTGTCCGTTCCACGACGATCGGACACCCTCGATGGCGGTGGTCACCCATAAGGGCGGCTTCGGCGCAGACGCCTTCTACAAGTGCTTCTCGTGTGGCGCTGGCGGCAACGCCATCGACTTCGTGATGAACTACCACAAGCTGGAGTTCCGCGAGGCTCTGAAGTTCCTCGCCGACCGGGCTGGTGTCGAGCTCACGCCATGGGAGGGCCAGCGGGCGGCGCGCCGCGACGGCGAGCCCACGCGTGACGATGTGCTGCGCGCGAACGAGATCGCACAGCGGTTCTTCCGCCGCTCGTACGCGGACGAGGCCAAGGGCGCCAAGGCACGCTCGGAAGTCGCGCGGCGGGGCTTCGAGGCGGAGATCGTGGAGGGCTTCGGACTCGGTGCGGCACCCGCCTCAATGGACGCGCTCGTCGTCGGCGTCCGCCAGAACATCGCGAATGGCGTGGCGAACTTCCCGCCGTTCGAGGCGTTCGTGCAGGCTGGCGTGATCCGACCAGGGCGTGGCGGCCATATCGATCTTCTTCGCGACAGACTGGTGTTCCCGATCCGCGACGACATGGGCCGGGCCATCGCCTTCGGGGGCCGCAAGCTCGATCCCGAGCAGGAGCCGAAGTACCTCAATAGCCCCGAGTCGCCGGTCTTCCACAAGTCGAAGTCGCTGTACGGCATCGATCGGGCGAAGCGTGCGATCATCGAGAGCAAGACCGCGATCATCACCGAGGGCTACACCGACGTGATCGCGTGTCATCGCGGGGGCTTCACCAACGCGGTGGCCACGCTCGGGACGGCGCTCACCCGCGAGCACGCGAGGGTGCTCCGGCGCATGAGCGACAACGTCGTGCTGCTGTTCGATGGCGATGAGGCTGGCCTGAAGGCCGCCGACCGTGCGCTCGAGGTGTTCTTCGCCGAGCCGGTCGACATCCGCATCTGCGTGCTCCCCGATGCGCTCGATCCCGACGATCTGCTCCGGCAGGAAGGCGGTCGGGAGCGCTTCCGCGAGGCGCTCGATCGGTCCGTCGACCTGCTCACCTTCATGACCGCTCGCATCAGAGCCAAGTTCGCCGGACGCGGTCTATCCGGGCGCCAGCAGACGATCGAGTCGACGCTGGCGAGGTTCGTCGATCTCGGGTTGAATTCCATGAGCGGCCTGCGGAGGCACCTGGTGCTGCAGTCGCTGAGTGACCTCTTCGACATGTCCGCGCGCGATCTCGACCTGCTGTGCCAGTCGATGCGGTCGCGGCTGCAGCCGATGGAGCGCGAAGCCGGCCACGACGACCCGCAGAGCGCGAGTGCCTCGCGAGGGGCCGCGACCTTCGAGGTCCCGCTTTCGACACCGGGCGGTGAGGCACGTGCCCGCGCGCGGCGCGCGGCCGAGCGTCGGTTGCTCGCGATCCTGTGCACCGATCCGGGCCTCGCCTCGGTGCAGGTCAGCGTCGAGGGCTGCGGAACCCTGCCGCTCTCGGAAGCAATCGCGCCGAGCGAGTTCGCGGACCATGGCCACTCGGCAATCTTTGCCGTCATCCGCGACGCTGCGGAAGAAGGTCGGGCGATTCGGTTCGCGACACTGCTTTCAGATCTTGCGGACGCGACCCTGAAGCGCCTAGCATCCGACCTCTACACCTTTGGTGAAGATCTGCTTCAGGCGGCGCAAAGCCAGGCCGCCATGGCGGGGACTCGCCGAAGTGCAGCGGAGGAAGTCGTCGTGAGCTGGAGCGACCTCGAGAACCTCGAGCGTCGGGCCCGCCTGCGGAACTCGTCGGATAGGTCGAACGGCGGCCATGCGGGTGAGGAGCGGGAGTCATCCCTCCGTTCCGTCACCGATGAAGGTCGGTCAGCAGCCAGTGGATCAGCAGCACGCCAGTCGGACGTCTCCGACATCAACGGCTCGGACGAACGTCGTGCTTCCCCAAGAAGCGCCACGGAGCAAGCCGCGATCGATCGCCTCGCGCGTGCGCGCGAACGCGGCCACGATGCGACGGCGGTCAGCGCCCTCTTCGGCAGGCGGTCCTCCGCCTCGGGAGCGGGTGCTCGGACAGAAAGGGCGGAGCCTCACGGCACGCCAGGACGGAGCAGCAACCAGTGAGCATCACACTCGAAACCCTTGATCTCGCCTCCCCGGTTCTTCGCGAGCTCGTCGAGCACGGCATCCGCCGTCGCTGGATCAGCTACGAGGAGCTGAACACCTGTCTGCCCGACGAGTTCGTCGATCCCGAGAAGATCGACGAGCTGCTGGTGTTCATGGCCGAGCACGCCATCGAGATGGTGGACGAGGTCGAGATCCGGCGCAACAACTACGTCTGCTTCGAGGCGCCGCTCCAGACCAACCTGAAGTTCCAGCGCGACGACCCGAAGAGGTCGGGGCGCTCGGATTCGTCCGGTGGCTCCGCGCAGCCGTCGGCGGCGGCGCTGGCAGCCGCCGAGCTCGAGATCAAGAAGAACAAGCGGAAGAAGAAGGCCGCCGAGGGCGAGGCCCGCGGCGAGGAGGAAGGTCCGGATCCGGACGACTTCGACGTCGAGGAGGACATCCTCGACGACACCGAGATGCAGGCGGCGGTCGAGAAGGCGCTCGCCGAGCAGGGCTCGAAGCGCATCGACGACCCGATCCGCATGTACCTCACGCAGATGGGCACGATCCCCCTGCTCACGCGCGAGGAGGAGATCCGTCTCGCCAAGAAGATCGAGACGACGCGCATGATCTTCCGCCGGAAGGTCCTTGAGAGCGACTACGCGGCGGGCGAGGCCGTGAAGATCCTCAAGGATGTGCACGCCCAGAAGCTGCCGTTCGACCGCACCATGCGGATCTCCACCGCGGAGCCGCACGCGAAGCAGAAGATCGAGCAGCGGATCCCGGCCAACCTGCCGACGATCGAGCGTCTGCTCAAGCTCAATCTGCAGGCGTGGGAGACGCTCGAGGCGGGCGGTGTTTCGGCGTCGCAGCGGACCCAGCTCCAGCGCGAGATCGCCCTGCGCCGGCGCCGCATTGGCACGCTGCTCGAGGAGTGCTGCCTGCGCACGGGCCGCATCATCCCGCTGTACCGCAAGCTGCTGGGCATCATCTCCAAGATGCGTGAGATGCAGCGCAACCTCGTCAAGGCGGAGAAGCACCCCGACCGCTACGACCCCGAGGACGTGTTCGTCATGCAGGAGGAGTTCGACGGCCTCCGCAACCTCGTGCTCGAGCCCATGGACGAGTTCGAGCGTCGCATGCGCGACATCCAGCGCGTGTTCGGCGAGTACGAGCAGGCGAAGCGCGACCTCTCGGGCGGCAACCTCCGCCTCGTGGTGTCGATCGCCAAGAAGTACCGCAACCGCGGCCTGCCCTTCCTCGACATCATCCAGGAAGGCAACACCGGCCTCATGCGCGCCGTCGACAAGTACGAGTACAAGCGCGGCTACAAGTTCTCGACCTACGCGACGTGGTGGATCCGCCAGGCCATCACCCGCGCGATCGCCGACCACGCCCGCACCATCCGCGTCCCGGTCCACATGATCGAGACGATGTCGAAGCTGCGGAACATCCAGAAGGCGCTGCTCCAGGAGCTCGGCCGCGAACCCACGATCGAGGAGATCGCCATCAAGGCGAAGATGCCGATCGAGGAGACGCGCCGCGTGATGAAGATCTCGCGCCACCCGATCTCGCTCGACCGTCCGGTCGGCGAGAGCGAGGACTCGCACTTCGGCGACTTCATCGAGGACGAGCGGCAGGCGAGCCCGTCGGACTCGGCGACCAGCGAGATGCTGCGCCAGCGCATCAACGACGTGCTCAAGACGCTCACCTACCGCGAGCGCGAGATCCTCAAGCTCCGCTACGGCATCGGTGACGGCTACACCTACACGCTCGAGGAAGTCGGCCGCATCTTCAAGGTCACGCGCGAGCGCGTGCGCCAGGTCGAGTCGAAGGCGATCCGCAAGCTGCAGCACCCCGTGCGCCGCCAGCGTCTCGCCAGCTTCCTTCCCGGCCACATGGCGGACCTCGAAGGCGAGCCCGATGCCGAGCGCGAGTTCTCCGGCTCGGACGAGTGATCGAACTCGACGACAGCGGAAATGCATCGAACCACGCGGCACGGGTCTCCCGTGCCGCGTGTCTTTTTGCGCTCAGGTTCGCTCACGCACCGCGCACGCGCAGGCTGACGTACTTGAGGTCGACGTAGGCGTCGAGCCCGTGGGTGCCGCCCTCCTTGCCGAGCCCAGAGTCCTTGCGGCCGCCGAAGGGCGCCTCGGCAGTGCTCGGGGCGCCGTCGTTGGCGCCCACGACGCCGAACTCGAGCGACTCGGCCACGCGCAGCAGCCGGTCTGCGTCCTGCGTCATGACGTACCCAGCGAGTCCGAACGGCACCCCGTTGGCGAGGTCGAGGGCCTCCGCCTCGCCGGAGAACTCCATGGCCGCCACGACCGGACCGAAGGTCTCCTCGCGGGCGCAGAGCATTGCGGGACTGCACCCCTCGAGGATGGTGGGTTCGTGGAATCGTCGCGAGAAGCCCTCGACGCGCGCCCGATGGCCGCCGGCGCGCAGCCTCGCGCCCTTCGAGAGCGCATCGGCGACATGCGCCTCGACCTTGGCCACGGCGGCGTCGTTGATCAGCGGCCCCATGCGGGTCGACTCGAGCGTCGGGTCGCCGACCACGAGGTCGCGCATGCGGGACTCGAGCCGCACCAGGAACTCGCCTGCGATCGAGCGTTCGAGCAGGAAGCGGTTGGCGCAGATGCAGGTCTGCCCCATGAAGCGGAACTTGGTCAGCATCGCCTGGTCGGCCGCCCGGTCGAGGTCCGCATCGGCGAAGACGATGAACGGCGCGTTGCCGCCCAGCTCGAGGGCGGTCCGGAGGAGCCGCGGCGCGCACTGGGCAGCCAGGATCCGGCCGACCTCGGTCGAACCGGTGAAGGTGAGCTTGCGGGTGGCCGGGTGCGCGATGAGTTCGCGCGCGATCGTCGGCGGGTCGCCGACCAGCACGCCGAAGGCCGCTGCGGGAGCGCGGCACTCGCGCGCGGACCGCTCGTGGATCTCGGCGAACGCAAGCGCGGTCAGCGGAGTCTCCTCGGCGGGCTTGACGACCTGCGAGCAGCCCGCGGCGAGCGCCGGGGCGAGCTTGCGCGCGATCATCGCGAGCGGGAAATTCCACGGCGTGATCGCGACGGTGGCACCGACGGGCTCGCGCAGGACCAGGACGCGCCGGTCCGCCGTCCGCGACGCGGGCATCTCCCCCGACGCCATCTCGGCGGCGGCGGCGGCGTTGTCGAAGAAGCTCGCCGCGTACTCGACCTCGCC
>CAIOCH010000045.1 GCA_903856525.1 uncultured bacterium
GAATCACGCATCGTGTACCTCTCGAACTCCTCGTAGGGAATGACGGCCGCGACCGGGCGGCCGCGGCGCAGGATGAGGGTGTAGCCGCCGTAGGTGCGGACCCTGTCGACCTCGGTGCCGAGGGCTGCGCGGAGCGCCGCGAGCGGGAACACCCGTGCGCCCGATTCGGGATGGGGTGCGGTCGATGCGAGGGTTGATGCTGGGGTTGATGCTGGGGTCGGTACTGGGGTCGAGGCCGCCGCCTTCGCGCTGGCTCGTCGCGTGGATGTGACCCGCTTTTGCGCTTGCTTCCGGCCTTGTTTCTCGACTCGCTGCCCGACCCGCTTCTTCGCCGACATGCCGCACCTCGCTTGTTCTGCGAAGTGTACACTTCGAACAGTACAGTTCGAGGAACCCTGCTGCGGATTTCGGCTGATCGGCGCGGAAATCAGCCTTCTGCCGCGGCGAAGGCGGCGGCGAGGTCTGTAATCAGATCGCGCGGATCCTCGAGTCCGATCTGGAACCGCAGCAGCGGCCCCTCCTCGGTCCACGGCGGCGACTGGCGCGACGACCGCACATCGCTCGCCACCACGAGCGACTCGAAGCCGCCCCACGAGAAGCCCATGCCGAAGTAGCGGAGCGACTCGAGGAACGCCTTGAGATGCGCGCGGCCGCGCGGATGCGGCCGCAGCACGCAGCCGAACAGCCCGCTCGCACCCGTGAAGTCGCGGCGCCAGAGCGCATGATCCGGGTGCGATGGCAGCGCGGGATGCAGCACGCGCGCCACCTCCGCCCGCGACTCGAGGAACCGCGCCACGGCGAGCGCGCTCTGCTCATGGCGGGCGAGCCGCACCTCGAGCGAACGCATGCCGCGCAGGCAGGTGCTGCAGTCGTCGGGGTGCGCGTAGTGCCCGTGCACCTCGGCGCACTGCTTGACGCGCTTCCAGTGGTCCTCGTCGCGGGCGACGATGGCGCCCAGCAGGATGTCGCTGTTGCCGGACTGGTACTTGGTGAGCGCGTGCACCACGAGGTCAACGCCATGCTCGATGGGTCGGAAGCGGAGCGGCGTGGCCCAGGTGTTGTCGATGATGGTGGTCACGGCGCGGGCGCGCGCGACACGCGCGATCGCAGGCACATCCTGGATCTCGAAGGTGAGCGAGCCCGGCGACTCCATGAAGATCGCGCGCGTGTTGCCGCGGATGAGCGGCTCGATGCCCGCGCCGATGCGCGGATCGTAGAAGTCGGTCTCGACGCCCATGCGCGGAAGCACCGACTTGCACAGCCACCGCGTGGGGCCGTAGCACGAGTCGGTCATGAGCAGGTGGTCGCCCGCCGAGAGCGTCGCCAGCAGCGGCACCGACACCGCTGCGAGGCCGCTCTCGACGACCACCGCACCCGCCCCACCATCGAGGCCCGCGAGCATGGCCTCGAGCTCGCGCGAGTTCGGGTTGCCCATGAGCCCATACACGAACGGACCCGTGCGCGTGTCGACGCGCATGGCCGCCTCGAGCGCGTCGAGCGTGGGAAAGAGCACGGTCGAGCCACGATGGATGGGCGTGTTGACGAAGCCGTGCTGGGCGCGAGGATCGCGCGCGGTATGCGCCAGCCGCGTGCCGATCCCCGGCCCGGTTCCATCGGTCGATCCGCTCACGGCGCGATCTTCGTCAGCACGATGTTGCGGAACTCGATGTACGCACCCTCGCTCTGCAGCGCGATGCGGCCCTTGTTCACCTCGACATCGGTGGCCACATTCTGCAGGAGTCCGTTGACCCAGAGCTCGATGGTGCCCTGGTTGACCACGATGCGGTAGTGGTTCCACTCGCCGAGCTGCTTCTCGTTGGTGGCGTGCAGCTTGACGGTGTGGCGACCGTCGGTGCGCTTCTGGTCGACGGTGGCCTTGTACTCGCCGATGTTCCAGAAGTCGCCCGCGTTCTTGGAGTGCAGTTGCGCCTCCATCGACTTGGGCCACACCACGTCGTCCCCGATGGTGCGGAGCAGGACACCCGAATTGCCCTCGCCCTTGGCCGGATCGAAGCGCCAGTCGAGCTCGAGGATGAAGTTGTCGTAGAGCTCCTCGGTCTGGATGTAGCCGATCGGACGGCCCGCGCACTGGAGCACGCCGTCCTTGACACTCCACACCGACAGCTGGTCCTTGCCATCCTTGGCGAGATCGGGCACGAAGGCCTTCCAGCCCTTCGTGTCCTTGCCGTTGAAGAGCTGCACCACCTCGCCCACCTTGATGGGGGTGCCGTCCTTCATGAAGTTTCCCTTGACCGAGCCGAGCGCACCACCCGATGGGGGCACGACCTTGGGCGCCTCGCCCGCGGGAGTCGACTGGAAGGCGGCGAGGAACGGAACGGCGGCGAGGAACGCGAGTGCGGCGATGGTGGTGCGCATGGTGGTCTCCGCGCGCACTGTAGCGGCTGCGGAGCGGCGATCGCGCGTGCTCCGCAGGCAGCGACCGTCACGGCGCGAAGGCGTCGCGGGCGGCGGCGTTGCCCGCGTCGCGCAGCGTGCGCCAGGCGATCGCCACCTGTGCCCGCATGGCGCGGTCGAGCCGGCGGCGGGCCTCCTTGTGCGCGGTCAGCACCTCGGTGCCGGCGCGGATGCGGGAGAGATCGCCGTCGTCCATGTTGCCGGCGGCCACAGCCGCCTCCGAAGCGGTGCGCAGGATCTCGGCGGCACTGGGCACCATCGGTACGAGCTTCTCCAGCGCGCGGTCGCGCTCGTCGGACGACTCGGTTCGCGCCAGTTCCCGCTGCAGGCGGCGGCCGGCGTCGGTGCGGCCGAGGTCCTGCTCGATCAGTGCGAGCGCGAGGTACTGCGCCTCGAAGAGCTTGTCCTCGCCGAGCAGTCGCTCCACCAGCGTGATTGCCTCCACATACCCGCGGCGGGCCGCGCTGGCGCAGGCTGCAAGGCCCGCGAGCCGGGCAGCCTGCATGGCCACCAGCCGCTCGCGCGCCACGCGGTTGTGGCCCGCGAACTGCTCCTGCACGGCGTCGAACGCCCTGTTGGCCGACACCAGCTCGCGCCAGGCCGCGAGACGGCCGGCGACGAGTGCCTCGGCGCTTTGCTCGAGAATGGAGCGCAGCGATGCGCGGCGCGATTCCGGCAGCGGCGCCACGTCCGGCATGGCGAGTCCGAACGCGAGGCTCGCGGGCGAGCCGCTGGGCCACGGGATGCGGTTCATGGTGTCGAACCGCGTGGCGAGCTTGAAGAACGGCAGCGTGCGCTCGAGCCGCGCCAGGCGCGCCAGTGCGATCGTCCGGTCGCTCACGCGGTCCTCGCCGAAGGCGGCCTGCAGCTCGGCGAGCGTCTTCTCGTCCTCCACGATCGACATGTCGGCGATCGCAGCCAGGCGACCCTCCTTCGACATGATGGTGTTGAACGAATGCTCGGCGACGGCGTACCGCCGCGTGTGGTCGGCGAAGATGGCGTCCACCAGCGCGAGCTCGTCGTCACCCACCGCGCCGGCCACGGCCGCGAGGAACGGCGGATCGATCGGACCCGGCTCGGGGCGCACGACCGGCTTGATCGCGTGCGAGCCGAGCGGCCGCCAGAAAGCGCGGCCTGCGGCCGCCTCCACCTCGGGAATGCGCTCGTCATCGACGAAGCGCGAAAGCAGCGCGTCGGCGCCTGAGTTGACGATGTCGGGTACGGGCGTGTTCGGCCGCGGACCGGAGAACTCGGGATAGGCGCGCACATCCACGTAGCCGCCGGCGAGCCCGCGCAGGAGCTCGCTCTGCTCGGTGCCGAGGATGGCCTCGACCTCGCGGTAGAGCTCGTCGTCGGCCTCGGTGCGCGTCTTCTTGGGATCCTCGACGGCGGCGCGTCCGCGCAGGCGCGCATCGGCCTTGGCGTAGGCGGCCGCAAGCCGCTCGCGCTGCTCAGGGCCCAGTCTGCTCGCATGCGACACGATCGCGCGGAACTCCACCGAGAGCGCCGTGGTGCCGCTCAGCTCAAAGGCCTGCACGATGTTGGCGAGGATCGTCTCCGCGCGCTCGTCTCCCACGATCGCGGCGAGATTCCCGCGCAGCGTCACGATCGCGTCGCGCACATCGAGCACCTCCCGCGCGGGCGGAACATCGTCGAACATGCTCGGCGCACGCTCCGCGACGCTATCGGCGATGCGGGACCCGAGCTGCCGCACCACGCGCTGCGCGTCGGCGGCGAGCGGGCCCTGCGTTGCGGCGAGTGCGAGCAACTCGCGGCGGACAACCACATGGCGCGTGGTCGTGTCGCGGGCACGGAGGAGCGCCTCGGTGGTGGCGCGGAACGCACCGAGGCAGTTCGCGCGGTCGGCACCGAGCGCGCTTCCAAGACCGTCCCACAGCTTGTCCTCGTCGCGGCCGTCGCCGTTCCAGGACTTCACATACTCGGCGTAGACGCGCTCCACGGCGGGCCACTCCTCGGCCTTCACAGCCAGGCAGGCGTCGCTCCAGGCGATCACCTCGGCGAAGCTCACATGCGGGCGGTCCTCCGCCAGAGACAGGTCGAACCAGCCCAGATCGGCGCGGGCGGATGGACGGACGGCGAACGCGGACGCCGAGGCGGCGAGGACCGCCGCGGTGACGGGTCGGGTGAGACAGCGGATGAGGGCGGACGCGGACATCGGATGCTCTATCGGTTGGATGCGCTTCGTTCATCGCGCGGCGGCGCGCCGTTGCGAATCCGCCGGCAATTCGGCGATCGGCCGCGGGTTATGCGCTCCAGGGATGCCCCGCTTCCACCGTACGATCCGCCGCATGACGCGATTGCTCCAAGCGGTTTCGCCCCTGCGCCTCTTCCCGAGCGCCGACGTCCTCGCGGCGCTCATCCTGTCCGCGCTCGGCTTCCTCGTCCTCGGTGCCACACCTTCAGCGTCCGCCGCCGACGGCGGGCTGTGGTACGCCCAGCCTGCGGCCAGATGGACCGAGGCGCTGCCCGTCGGCAATGGCCGGCTCGGCGGCATGGTCTTCGGCGACCAGTTCGGAACGATCCAGGTGAACGAGGACACCGTGTGGGCGGGCACGCCGGTCGATCGGAACCGCACGCCGAAGGATGGCTCGCTCGCCCGCGCACGCGAGCGCTGGTTCAAGGGCGATGTGCTCGGTGCGCAGAGGATCATGCAGGACGAGTTCATGACGCCCGACTGGGTGCGCTCGTACCAACCTCTCATGACCGTGGGTACGCGCTGGAGCGATCCGTTCGAGACGATCACGGACTACCGGCGCTCGCTCGATCTCGCGACGGGCGTGGCGACCACCGAGTTCACCGCCGACGGATCGCGCTACCGCTGCCGCGTGTTCGCGAGCGCCGCGGACAGCGTGATCGTGGTGCGCTGGGAGGCGCTCGGCGACAAGCCGCTGCGTGCAGCGATCGGCACGGGGCGCGATGAACTCGTCGACGGCGGCGCCGAGATCGCCTCCGAGGACGCGACCGTCGCCACCGACGGCGTGGATCGACGCGTGCAGCGCCAGTTCCACGTCCGATACGGATACGCGGTCAACGGCGAGCACCGCGGCGTGCGCTACGCGGGCTGCGCGGCGGTCCAGTTCGACGAACCCGATCCGAAGTCCGTGCCGATCGCGGACAAGCCCGCGAAGAGCCTCGGCAAGGTGGAGGGTTTCGACAACATCGCGCGCGAGTCCCGCGGCTACACCGTGGTCATCGCGGGCGCGACCAGCTTCCTCGCCGGGATCCACCCCAACATCCGGATCGCCGATCCGAAGGTCACGGCGAAGCAGGTCGCGCGCGACGCGCTGTCGCGCACCTTCGACGAGCTCCTCGCGCGGCACGTCGCCGACCATGCCCCGCGCATGGCGCGCGTGGGCCTCGACATCGGCAAGACCGCGCAGGACGCGAAGCCAACCGATGTGCGGCTGGCGGAGTTCCGCCAGGGCGCGGACGATCCCGCGCTTCTCGCGCTGTACTTCCAGTTCGGCCGCTACCTGCTCGCATCGAGCTCGCGGCCCGGCGACCTGCCCGCCAACCTGCAGGGCATGTGGAACGAGCACATCGCGGCGCCGTGGAACGCCGACTACCACACCAACATCAACATCCAGATGAACTACTGGCACGCC
>CAIOCH010000046.1 GCA_903856525.1 uncultured bacterium
CGCCTTGAGGCCCTGCACCGTGTCGGCCTTGCCGAGCAGGCCCGACAGCCACGCGACGTGCGGGTCGATGTTGGGGTCGCGGTCCTCGATGGCGTCGCCGTAGCTCTCGAGCTCGAGCACGCGGCGCGCCTCGGCGTCGACGAACCCGAGCAGCGCCGCCTCGACGATGGCCCACGGCTGCGAGCGGAACTCGTCGTCGACGCAGCGCGCGCTCGCGGGGATCGCGGCAAGCAGTGCGCCCAGACGCTGCGCCGGCGCACCGTCCGCGAGCCATGGCTGCCAGATGGCGCGAAATCGCCCCGTCTTCTCCTGGATGAGCGATGGCACCACGCGCTGATCGGCGATGAGATCGGCGGCCAGCGCCGCGAGCTCGCGCCAGAACCGGAGGTCGTGTCCCGCATGCAGCTCGGGGGAGAGCGGATACTCGTCGTCACCCGGCGCCAGCAGCATGCGG
The DNA here is from genome assembly GCA_903856525.1 of uncultured bacterium. Lineage (GTDB taxonomy): Bacteria > Planctomycetota > Phycisphaerae > Phycisphaerales > SM1A02 > QWPT01. Next base: position 455 of record CAIOCH010000046.1, read on the forward strand.
AGCGCGGCGGGCGACTCGATGGCGAGCGCGGGCACCTCGAAGGACGACAGGTGCGCAATCGGCTCGTCCGTCAGACCGAGCGCGTTCGCGAGGCGATCGCTGGGAAGAGGAACCGTGCCGGCCACGGTGGTGGTGGCGGGAACCATCATGCGCAGCGCGGGAGTCTGCTGCAGCATGTCATCGCCCGCGAGCTGGCCAGCGGCCACGAGTGCGGCGCGCAGGCGGTCGGCATCGCAGGCGAACGGGTGGGTCGCGCCCGAGACTGCGACGGCGGTTGGTTCACCGCCCGCGCTGCCGGCGGCCTGCAGGACGGAGAGCGTCGGCCCGATGCTCGAGTCATCCTCAGCCCACAGGTGGAGCCGCTCACGAGTCCAGACAGCATGAAGTACGAGCATGGGCGAGCAACGGAAGAAGGGGCCTGACGGACTCGCGCGCCGCGGATGGCCGCGACTGATTGCGCTGGGATTCGAACCCAGGACCTACGGCTTAAAAGGCCGCTGCTCTACCGACTGAGCTACGCAATCGCGAAGGGGAACAGTGTAGCGCAGCCCCACGCAACCAACGCCTTCCGCAGCCGCGATCGGTGAGGACAGGGGGCATCCGCCTCCATTCACAAATCCCCCAGATCGCCTCAACCGCGTAGACCGCGCCGCCGATAGCGACCGATGCGGCGCAGACCGCAGGAGAGCAGTCATGCAGGATCCATCGAATCGCCCGGTCGGTTGTCATCCCGTTTCCGCGTTCCGCCACGGCACTGCCGCGATGGGAGTCGGTGCGCTTGCGGTGGCGGCGCTGCTGCCTCTCGGATGCAACGGACCGCTGGGCTCGGTGCCCGCCCGCCGCTCGGTTGGTGCGGGTGCAACCCCTGCCGACACCGCCGCGGCGCGCGCGTCGACCTCGCCCAACTCCGGCGACGAGGCCAACACCACCTGGACCGATGAGGTCTCGTCGTTCGGCGACATCGGATGGGACACGATTCCGCTCTCTCGGCGAGCTCGTGGACTGTCCCGTAGCGAGGGCGATGGGTCGGCGGAAGGCGCTCTCAGCGATGGAGGCGGAAATCTTGCCCAGGTGAGTTTCGCGACAGATGGTGGCGACTACGCGCCAGATGTCGACAGAACGGGCACATTCATGGTGTATGCCTCCACGCAGCACCGGCCAACCTTCGACATCTACCGCAAGTCGGTCGACGGCCGCACGGTGACGCAGCTCACGACCGATCCCAGCGACGACCTCATGCCCGCGCTTGCGCCCGACGGCTCGCGGGTGGCATTTGCGTCCAACCGCAACGGCAACTGGGACATCTATGTCATGCCCATCGGCGGTGGTGCGCCCACGCAGATCACCGCGGACGCCGACGAGGAAGTGCAGCCCACCTGGGCGCCCGACGGCCGACGCATCGCCTTCAGCCGCAAGAACGGCCGGACCAACACCTGGGAGATCTGGGTTGTCGACACGCAGAATCCCGGGCTTCGGTCCTATGTCTGCGAGGGCTTCCTGCCGCGATGGTCGCCCGACGAGAAGAAGGACGTGATGCTCTTCCAGCGCGCGAGGCAGCGCGGATCGCGCCTGTACGGCGTGTGGACCATCGAGTTGGTCAAGGGAGAGGGATTGAGCCCAACGGAGATCGTGAGCGCACGCAATGCCGCTGTGCTCCAGCCGAGTTGGTCGCCTGACGGTCGTAAGATCGTGTTCACGTCGGTTGTGAACCCCGGTGGCGATTCCGAGTGGCCCGAGCAGTCGGACATCTGGATCATCAACGCCGACGGCACAAGCCGAATGGGCCTCACCAAGGGGCGGTTTCGCAACATGCAGCCCACCTGGGGCGCGGATGGGCGCATCTACTTCGTATCCAACCGCGGTGGGCTGGAGAACATCTGGTCCATTGCCGCCGACGGCGGACAAGAAGCGGCTGGTTCAGTGGAGTTCGCCGCAGAAACGCGCAAGAAGAGCCAGGAATTCGCGAAGAACGGAGCGGCTGTCCCCGCGAACAACGCAGCAATGCGGCCCCCGGCTGGCGCGTCCGCGGACGGTACTCCCGATCTGCTGCGGCCGACGGACGAGTGAGTCGGCGGTTTGGGCGTGACTTGCCTGTCCAATCTGGGCTTGCCTGTCCAATCCTGGCTTGTCTGTCCAATCCTGGCTTGCCTGTCCAATCCTGGCTTGCCTGTCCAATCCTGGCTTGCCTGTCCAATCTTGGCTTGCCTGTCCAATCTCAGGTTGCCTGTCCTGTGCGGGCGTCCTCATCTGGCACGGGGATTGCGACCGATATCCCCATCATGGGTCGGACGCTTCCTGCCACGCTTTCCTTGCTCGCCA
>CAIOCH010000047.1 GCA_903856525.1 uncultured bacterium
GCGGAAGCCGAACTTCTCCGCGGTGCGGAGGAGCATGAGGATCTCGTCCTGGCGGTAGCTGTGGCAGTGCACGAGCCGCGTGCCCTCGATGATCTCGGCCAGCGTCTCGAGCTCGAGGTCGGTGCGCGGCGGCAGGGTGCGCGCCTTGGCGGCGGCGTCGAGCGCGGCGTAGGCCTTCTGCTGCGCGCGGTACTCGCGCGCGGCCAGGAAGGAGTCCTCGAGGTAGGTGGCGACGCCCATGCGCGAGGTCGGGTAGCGCGAGGTCGGGCGGGTGACATTCTCACCGAGCGCGAACTTGATGCCCTTGGGCGCCTCCTCGAAGCGGAAGCGCTCGGCGCCCTCGCCCCAGCGGATCTTGACCACCGAGTTGCGGCCGCCGATCGGGTTCGCCGAGCCGTGCAGCTGGTTGACGGCGGTGAGTCCGCCCGAGAGCTGGCGGTACCAGTCGATGTCGGTCGGGTCGACGACGTCCTCGATGGTGACCTCGGCGGTGTTGGCCTGCGTACCCTCGTTCACGCCGCCCGAGATGCCCGTGTGGCTGTGGCAGTCGATGAGTCCCGGCGTGATGTGCATGCCGGTGGCGTCGATGACCTGCTCGACCTCCGGGGCGTCGATGCGCGCGGCGACTTCCGCGATCTTGCCGTCGCGCACGAGCAGGTCGCCCTTGGCGAGCGTGCCTTGCGGGCCGAGCGTCCAGATGGTGGCGTTGCGGAAGAGGACAGTGCCGCCGACGGGCTGCGTGCTGCGGCCGTACTCGCCGAGTGGGAAGGGAAGGGCGTCCTTCCAGAGATCGGCGCGGTCGTCGGGCTTCTTGTCGGTTGCGGCAGGATCGGCGGCTGCGTCCTGGGATCCGGCGGTGTTGCCGCGGTCACCGCGACGGCCGCGGCGTGGGCGGTCGGTGGTGTCTGCGGTGTCGGCGGGCTGGGCGTTGTCCGACTCCGTGTCGCTGGGCTTCGCGGTGCCCTTCTCGGCGTCCTTCGCAGGATCTGGCGCGAGTCGGGTGAGCGTGAAGTGTGCGCGGGTGCCGTCGGCTGACTCCGCCGTCATCGTCGCGCGGTCGCCTGCGCCGGCGATGGCCACACGGATCTCGCCTGCGAGACCGAACGGGGCGCCGTCGAAGATGCCGGAGGCGCGGCCGTCGGCGCCGACGGTTGCGCGCTTGGCGGTGGTGGAGCCGGGGGATGGCTTGTCGGAGCGTGGCTTGTCGCTGTCGGGCTTCGCGCTCGCGGGCGAATCGCTCTCGGGCTTGTCGGTCGAGGGGGATGGGGGGTTCGGGGTGCCGGTCTGCGTGCTGTCAGATTCCGTACTGTCAGATTCCGTGCGCACGGAATCTGACAACACGGCCGCATCGGCGGCGGGCTCTGCGGATGGTTCGGGGGTCCAGGTGGCCTTGAGCGAGCCGTCCTTCGGGTCGAGGGTGATGCGCAGGTCCTTTGCGACCGGCTTGGGTGCGGTGCCGTTGGCGGTGACGGCGAACGCACCCGCGGCGAGGACGGGCTGGTCGGGCGGCAGCACGACGGGCATGCCGGCGACGAACATGGCCTCGTACTTGCTCTCGGCGTTGAAGGGGTCACCAGAGGAGACGACGAGGTTGGCGAGCTTGCCTGGTTCGAGCGTGCCAGCGCGGGCGTCGACGCCCAGCAGCCGGGCGGGCGTGGTGGTGAGCGCGGCGAGTGCCTCGTCGGTGGTGAGTCCGTGGGCGATGGCGTCGGCCAGACGCTTGCGGAAGCCGCCGCGGTCCTGCATGCGGTGGGTGGTGAGGGCAACGGGCGTGCCGCCGGCGATGAAGCGCTTGGGATTGGTGGGTGCGTAGCGCCAGGTCATGAGATCCCGCAGCGACACGGTGTCTGCCGCCGTGGGCGAGACGAGGTCGGGAGCCTGGGGGAACTCGATGGGGAGGATGAGCGTGCCGCCTGCGGATCCGAGCAGTGCTGCGAGCTCGGCCTGGGCGCGGAACTCGTTGCCGCCGCCGAGCAGTGTGGGCTTGCAGTTGGGCAGTTGGTCGCGGACGAGCGTGAGCAGTCGAGCTGCATCGAGTTCATCCGCTGCGTCGAGGACGAGTCCGTGCTGACCCCGGACGAGGGGAACGAGCGCATCGAGTGCGTTCATGTCGTCGACAGGCATCGGGGACTGCGGGACCGCAATCGAGTCGCGGCGCCAGTCTGCGTCGATCAGCGTCTGCCGCATGAGTGCGTACGAACCCATGAGGCTCGACGGGTAGCTGCCCATGCGTTCACCGCGGGGTTGCGTGGGCGCAGCGGGCGTGCCGGGCGCCGCCGGCGTGGCGGGCGTCTGCTGCTGCGCGAAGAACTGGCTGAAGTCGAAGCTGCGTGGGCCCATGACCTGGGCGGGCGCGCCGCCGAGCTGGAGACCGAGCGTGCGCTCGGAGGTCTTGGCGAGGAGCCGCACATCGGTGGTGCCGCGGAGGATGCCTGCACCGGGAAGGACGCGCGCGATGGCGAAGCCCTGTGCGCGCAGCGACTCGAGGGTGGCGTCGGGCAGCGTGAGATCCGCGCCGCGGACCTCGGGCGTGATGTTCTGGTTCCAGTGCGCGCCAGGTGCGGCGCTGGCGGCGGCGGCCTGCGTTGCGCTGTCGATCGAGAGCGCGGCCTCGATGAAGGCGGGGAAGATGGTCTTGCCCGCGAAGTCGAACACGCGGTAGCCGGCGGGGACGGCGGTCTCAGGTCCGATCGACTCGATCACGCCATCGCGGATGAGGATGGTTGCCTTCTCGATGGTGGTGCCTGGCGAGACGATGACGGTCGCGCCCACGAGCGCGTGACGCGCGGGGTCGCTTGGCCGCATGCCGTTGACTGGAGCGACTTGCGCGGGAGATGCGGCGGAAACAGCGAGGGCGGCGAGTGCCGCGGCGCGGAGAAGCGTCATGCCGCGGATCGTACGGGATGAGCCTTTGCAGCCGTGGCTGGCGCGGTTCGAAGGCTCACACAACCCGTTCCGCAGTCTCCGACGGCTTCGCCGCCGGACGACTGACGGGCACCCGAGGGACACCGAAAGCTCACGTCGATCACTCCCACTTTCGGAGGAGGCCATTCGACAACCGGCATCCCCACCAGCGGGAGCGGCCGCAGCCGCGACCGCCCGAACCTACGGGAGCGGCCGCAGCCGCGACCGCCCGAACCTACGGGAGCGGCCGCAGCCGCGACCGCC
>CAIOCH010000048.1 GCA_903856525.1 uncultured bacterium
CCTGACGGTCGCCGCGACGAGCTACTTCTCGGCGCTCAACCTCGCCATGGTGCAGGCCAGCCGGTCCGGCCTCGAGACCGAACTCGATGCGCGTGGACTGCTCGGGCGGGGGCGCTGGCTGCTCGACCGGCTCGGTGATGCGTCGCACGCGGTCGCACTCTTCCGCACGGTCGGCCGCGTGAGCCTGTTCGCGTTGATCCTCGTCTCGTTCGAAGGGTTCGGCGAGGCCGCCCGGATCACGTGGTCGGGGATTGTGGCGACCACCGCCATCTCGGTCGCGCTGGTGTGGTTCTTCACGAGCGTGCTGTCGAGTGCCATTGCCCGCCACGCAACCTACGGCATCATCGCCTCGAGCCTGCCGTTCATCCGATTCACCACCATCATCGTCGGTCCACTGCTCGCCGCCGTGGGCTTCGTCGACGAGGTGGTCCGTCGCCTTTCCGGCGCCAACCTGCGCGAGGACGAGACCGAGGAGCAACTCATCCACTCCATCGAGGACCGCCGCCGCGAGGGCGAGATCGACCCGGTGGCCGCGACGCTGCTGCAACGGGCCGTGACCTTCGGCCAGACCACGGTGGCGAGCATCATGACCCCGCGCACCGATGTCGAGGCGATCGAGTCGAGCGACGACCTCGCCACCGTGCGCGCGCTCATCGCCGAACACAGCCACTCGCGCATCCCCGTGTACGAAGAGAGCCTCGACCAGATCGTCGGCATCCTCTACGTGCGCGATCTGGTTCGCTACTTTGGTGCCGCTGCGCCCGACTTCAATCTGCGCTCAGTGCTGCGCGAACCGCTGCGCGTGCCCGAGACCAAGCCGATCGGCGAGCTCCTGCGCGATTTCCAGCGCGCCGAGGTGCACATGGCCATCGTGGTCGACGAGTACGGTGGCACCGCTGGCATCTGCACCATCGAGGACGTGCTCGAGGAGATCGTGGGAGAGATCCACGACGAACACGAGCCGCACGACGAACTGCCGCCCGTGATGGACCGCGTGAGCGGCACCCGTTTCGAGGCGGATGGCCGCGTTCCCATCGCCGAGATCAACGAGCGGCTGGGGCTGTCGCTGCCCGAGGACGGCGACTACGACACCATCGCGGGCTTCCTGCTCGACCGTTTCGGCCGCGTGCCTGCCAAGGGCGAGCGCGACGAGACGCCCGAGGCGGTCTTCGAGATCCTGGCCGCCACACCCACCAAGATCGATCGTGTGGCCATCGTCCTCGGGGAGGCGCTTCCCGAGGAGCGTCCGGCCGACGAGGCATCCGAGCCGGAGCGGGAGTCGCGCGATTGAAGCCCCCCGTCGACAGCTGATCGTGGCCGTGGTCCGCTGCGAAGAAAGGCGATCGCGTCCCGTCCCAACCAGCAGGGCCTTTCATGCCGATCCCGAGCGACCAGCCACCCTCGCCTCCGCCTCCGCCTCCGCCACCGGTCACGGTCGCGCCGAGGGTGGCTTCCACGGCGGATTCGGACGCCAAAACCCTCGCATCCGCTCCGGCCGTCCTGGTTGAGCGCTGGCGTCTTGGTCCCAACGGCCAGGTGCGCGACATGGGCGCCAGGGATCTCGACCGCGCGGTCGCCTGCGGCATGCATCTCTGGCTCCTCAGCGCCGCGGTGCTCGGACCGCTCGCATTACTGCTGCCGCTTGGCCTGTGGATCGTGCTGCGCCACCGTTCCCCGCTGATCGACGATCACGGACGCGAGGTGCTCAACTCGCAGATCACCATGCTCATCCTCGTGCTCGTGGTGTGCGTGGGATGGGTGCTGCTGGTGCCGTGGATGCTCCTGTGGCTGGTGTCGCTCGTGCGCGGATCGGTCGCGGGAGCAGGGGGAGAGATCTACCGCTATCCCGTGCTCATCCGCCTGATCCGCTGATGGCGCACGCCCGCGCTACACTGCGCCGGTGCCACTTCTCGAAGCGAAGAACCTCGTCAAGGCCTACTCCGGTCGACGTGTCGTCGACGGGGTGTCGTTCGAGGTGAACGCGGGCGAGGTCGTGGGGCTGCTCGGGCGCAACGGCGCTGGCAAGACCACCAGCTTTCGCATGGCCATCGGCATGATCACCCCGGAGGGTGGCTCGGTGCATTTCGATGGCAGGGACGTCACGCACGAGCCCATGTACCGC
>CAIOCH010000049.1 GCA_903856525.1 uncultured bacterium
CCCCGGCTTGTGCACGTCGGGGCCGTACATCTCGAGCGTCGCGGCGTCCTCGGTGGAGAAGTCGGTGAGATCGGGCACCGACATCTGCATGCGGTACGCCATCTCGTGCTGGGCGATGCGCGCCTTGACCTCGGGGTCGAGGCTCTCCCGGAACTCCTCCTCGTTGAGCTCGCCCACGAGGTCGAGCATGCGGCGGCGGTCCTCGCGCGACACGCCGTCGGGGTCGCGCAGGTAGAGCACGGGGTCGCGCCCCGAGCGGAGGCGGCAGCCCTGGTGCTCGCTGGGGAGGAACCCGCTGCCCCAGAAACGCGCGCTGAGCGCCTGCATGTTGCCCACGCCCTGGGTGATCATCACCACGAACGCGGGGAGGTTCGCGTTCATGCTGCCGAGGCCGTAGCTCATCCACGAGCCGAAGCTCGGGCGGCCGGGCTGCTCGGTGCCGGTCTGGAAGAAGGTGATGCCCGGCTCGTGGTTGATCGCCTGGGTGTGCATCGAGTTGATCATGCACATCTCCTTGGCGATGCCGCCGGTGTGCGGCAGCACCTCGGAGAGCCAGAGGCCGTCCTCGTTGTTCTCGAAGCGGTCGAAGCGGAACTTGGTGGGCGCCACGGGAAAGCGCGACTGGCCGCTCGTCATGCCGGTGATGCGCTGGCCGTTGCGCACCGAGTCGGGGAGGTCCTCGTTGTAGCGCTTGGTGAGCTCGGGCTTGTAGTCGTACAGGTCGAGCTGGCTGGGCGCGCCCTCCATGTGCATGTAGATCACGCGCTTGGCCTTGGGCGCGAAGTGCGGGCCCGGCGCGAAGGCCGCGGGCACGCCGTCGGCACCGAGGATGGGCGACGGCGCCGCCGACGCCGACTCGCCCGCGAGGAGCTGCGACAGTGCGAGCCCGCCGATGCCCGCGCCGAGCGTGGAGGCGACGGAACCGAAGAAGCGGCGGCGGGTGAGGTTGAGGAGGTACTCCTCGAGGCCGTCGGCGGGGGTGGCGCTGATCTTCTGCTGCGGCATGGCGTCAGTCCTTCACGATGGTCGCGTCGCTCGAGAGGACGGCGTTGGCGAGCATGGTCCACGCCGCGAGTTCGGGCGCGGCGATCTCTGCGGAACTCTGGGCCTCGCCCACGTCGAGGAGCTTGTCGGCATCCTCAGGGTGGGCCGCGTAGCGGGCACGCGTGTCGGCGAGCGTGCCCAGCATGCGATCGACGAGCGCATCGGACGGCGTGGTGCCCGTGGCGCGGCGGTAGAGCTCGACCACGCGGGCGCGGTCGTCCTGCTGGCCGCGGATGGTGCGCTCGGCGGCCATGCGCGCGGCCTCGACGAACTGCGGGTCGTTCCACAGCACGAGCGCCTGCAGCGGCGTGTTGGTGACCATGCGCTTGGTGGTGCAGAACTCGCGCGTGGGCGCGTCGAAGGTGAGCATGGTGGGCGGCGGCGCAGCGCGCTTCCAGTAGGTGTACATGCTGCGGCGCCAGAGGTCGTCGCCCATGCCCTGCTGGTACACGCGGGTGTTCGACTGGAGCATGGCGACCTCCTGCCAGAGCCCCTCGGGCTGGTACGGCTTGACGCTCGGTCCGCCGGGCCGCTCGACGAGCACGCCGGCGACATACAGCGCCTGGTCGCGGATCTGCTCGGCAGCGAGGCGTTGGCGCGGGTAGTACGACAGCAGGCGGTTGCCGGGATCGGCCACGGCAACCTCGGTGCGCACGCGCGAGCTCTGGCGGTAGGTGGCGCTGGTGACGATGTCGCGCACGAGCGCGCGCATGTCCCAGCCGCCCTCGCGGAACCGCACGGCGAGGGAGTCGAGCAGTTCGGGGTGCGTGGGCCACTCGCCCTGCAGGCCGAAGTCGTCGCTGGTGCGCACGATGCCGTTGCCGAAGAACTGCTCCCACACGCGGTTGACCACCACGCGCGCGGTGATGGGATTCGCATCCGACACCAGCCACTGCGCGAGGCCGAGACGGTTGCGCGGCGCACCCTCGGGCAGGCTGCCGAGCACCTTGGGCACCGCACGGGTCACCGGACGGTTCTTGTCGGCCTGGTCGTAGAGGCCGCGCATGTGCACGAAGGTCTCGCGGGGCGAACCCATCTCGCGCATCACCATCGTCTTGGGCGTCGACGCCAGGAGTTGCGCCCGCTCGGCGGCCACGCGCTCGATCTCGCGCTGCGCCGTCATGTAGCTCGGCGAGAAACGCACGCGCCAGCCGTTGCGCGCCGCGTCGGCGGCCGCAGGGCGCACGCGGTCGTCGCCCGCCACGAGCGCGAGCATCTCGCGGGCGAACTCACCCTCGCGGGGGACCATGCGGCTGTAGAAGCCCGCGCCGCCGCCCGTGTTCACGACCTTGCAGACCAGGAAGTTCTCGCCAGGCACGAGGTCGAGCGACACGCGGTCCTGGTCGGGCGCGGGCGCGCGGTCGGACTGGTTCTCGTGGACCTTGCGGCCGTTGAGATACATCACCAGACCGTCGTCCGAACCCATGGAAAGCTCGAGCTTGCGCGCGGTGGGCGCGTAGATCTGCCGCGCGAGGAGCTCGGAGCCCACCGATGCGGCGAGGCCAACCACCTGGCCGTCGATCACGCCCGGCGCGTACCGCCAGCCGTCCTCCTGCTCGCCGGCACGGAAGCGCGCACCACGGCGGAAGGCCGTCTCCTTCTCCGGTCCATACTCGACGCCATAGCCCGCGCGCGGCTCGCCGAAGAACGGCCCCGCGATGTACCAGCCGCTCACCGCGGGCGGCAGCTGCGCCAGCGCCTGCTCGCTCGCCTGCATGGGCGTGAGGCGCACGCGGCCGAAGATGTGGTTGGCGTAGGGCGAGTGGTAGTGCAGCGTGACGCGAAGTTCGGTGCCGCCGGCGAAGCCGAAGGGCTTGGCTGCGGCGAACAGCGCCGTGCGCATGCCCTCGACCTCGTGCGAGCGCACGGCCCACTGCCGACCCTCGCCCTTGGTGAGGGCGTTGACCACGCGGTAGTCGCCGTTCTCCTGCTCGTAGTCGGCCCAGGCCCAGGTGAGGTCGACTGGCTCGCGCCGCGCGGGATCGGCGACCGACACCGCCTCGACGGCGATGTGGTCGAGCACGGCGTTGCCGTTGTACGCGCGCCCGGTGCGGCCCGCGCCGAGCGATGCGTCGGTCAGCGCCTCGAGCATGAGGAGGCGCATGTCGGTGGCATCGGTGCGCAGCACGATGGTGTGGATGTCGTTGGCAGGGTTCGCACCGCCCACGAGCACGGAGCCATCGGGCTGCACGCTCATCGTGGCGCCCTCCGCGCTCGCGGCCGACGACACGGTGGCGGCCACGGCGCCGAAGCCAGCGCGCACGCCGGTGACGAACGCGTCGAGCTCGGCCTTCTCGGCCTCGCCGGCGCTCGCCTGCTGCGCGCGGGCGCGCTGCTCGGCCTCGGCCAGGATCGAGAGCTTGGCCTCGTCCTCCTTGCGCGGCACCTCGATGAACGGCTCGAAGGCGCGGTTCGGATCGGCCAGCTGCGAGTAGAGGCCGGGCTCCTCGTTCGAGTTGAAGAACGCGAGCAGCGAGTAGAAGTCCTCGGCGGTGACCGGGTCGAACTTGTGGTCGTGGCATCGCGCGCAGCCGACTGACAGGCCCAGGAACGCCGAGCCGGTGGTGTTCACGCGGTCGACGGCGTACTCGAGGAGGTACTCCTCGTTGATGGCGCCGCCCTCGTCGGTGGTCACGTGGTTGCGGTTGAACCCCGACGCCACGATCTGGTCGATCGTCGGGTTCGGCAGCAGGTCGCCCGCCAACTGCTCCACGATGAACTGGTCGTAGGGCTTGTTGGTGCGGAAGGCCTCGATGGTCCAGTCGCGCCACAGCCACATCTGGCGCCCCGCGTCCATGTGGATGCCGCTGGTGTCGGCGTAGCGGGCGATGTCGAGCCACGGCACCGACATGCGCTCGGCGTAGCGCATGCGGTACGGCTCCTCGGTCGTGAGGCGGTCGACCAGGTGCTCAAAGCGGTCGGTGCGCGGGTCGGCGAGGTAGGCCGCGGTCTCCTCGGGGGTCGGGGGGAGGCCCGTGAGATCGAGGTAGGCGCGGCGGACGAGGTCCTCGGCATCAGCCTCGGGGCTCGGGCCGGTGCCCGCACGCTCCATGCGGGCAAGCACGAAGCGATCGATGTCGTTGCGGGGCCAGGTGGCGTCACGCACGGCCGGCGCGGGCGCTGCCTTGGGCGCGGCGAAGGCCCAGTGGTCCTCGTACGGCGCGCCCTCGTTGATCCAACGGCGGATCAGGTCGCGCTCGGCCTCGGTCAGCGGCCGCTTGCCGCTCTCGGGCGTGGGCATCACGCGATCCGGGTCGTGGTCGTTGATGCGCTTCCAGATATCGCTCGCCTCGGCATCGCCGGGGACGATCGCGGGCCCGTCCTGGCGGGGCGCGGTGGCTTCGGCGCGGATGTCGAGCCGCAGGCCCGCCTGCTGATGCGCGCGATCAGGACCGTGGCACAGGAAGCAGCGGTCCGAGAGGATCGGCCGAATGTCGCGTCCGTAGCGGATGGGCCCCTGCTCGGCCACGGTGATCCGCGAAGCGAGCGCTGCATCGACGGTGCCGATGCGGGCATTGCGGGGAAGGAGAAGCGCGCTGGCAACACCAGCCACGGCCACCCCTGCGAGGACGAACGGGGTTCTCGAAGGACGCACGGGGCAAGTGTAACGCGGGTCGGACCTTGTCCAACCCCCAACGCGGGCGTTCCCCGAGGAAGTGCCGCGACCTCCGGTCTCCCGCGTGCGCGGGAAAGGAATTGGGAAATGTCGGGCTTCTTGCGCAGAAGCCGAGCGGTCACCGCCTATTCACCAGTGGCGAAAGACAGCCGCCCGACAGGCTCGAAGAATGCTCGGGCGGAGGCTATGGAAAAGGGACCTAGGACCTGCCTGGGCCAGTGAGCGCGGAGGCGGAACCGCTGCGTGAA
>CAIOCH010000050.1 GCA_903856525.1 uncultured bacterium
CCACCTCGCCGACGACCTGATGGTGCGCATCCAGGAGCACAGCCACCACGTCAAGCTCATGTTCAAGGAGCACGAGGAGCGGCTGATCTCGAACCAGACGATCCAGGCGCGGCTGTCGATGAGCGCGCTCTGGGTGCACGCCACGTGCTGCACGCTGGCCCGCTGCGACGCGAACCTGCGTGCGGGCCTCGAGGGCGCGGCCATGGAGCGCGAGCTGGCGGTCGTCGAGTATCTCTGCGCCATCGCGCGCAGCGAGCAGGCCACGGAGCTGCGCGCGCTGTTCGTGAACACCGATGCATCGATGAAGAAGGCCGCCGCCGCGGCTTTTGCCGCGAACGACCTTCTGCCCAACGCGCACTACTCGATTCCCGAGAAGACGCCCGATCACAAGTACTTCGGCACTGGTCGCGACATCGCGGCGCAGCAGGGCGCGATCCCGCAGTTCGGTTCCGGCTCCGTGTACGCGGGCGACATGGAGGCGCTCAAGTCGCATTGAGCGGCGCCCGCGCGGCGAGGCACCAGTCAGCACAACGTCCGGAAGCAGCAGCTATCTTTCCACCACCCGTTCCGAATCACCCCCAACGCAGAGGTTGCCAGTCGTGATGAACGTCCTCGAAGAGATGCAGTCCTACGGCCACGAGCGCGTGGCATTCCACCACGATGCGAAGACCGGCCTCACGGCCATCATCGCGATCCACTCGCCGGTGCTGGGCAACGCACTCGGTGGCACCCGCCGCTGGGCCTACGCCACGGAGAACGATGCGCTCTTCGACGTGCTGCGTCTGTCCGAGGGCATGACGTACAAGGCCGCCGCGTCGGGACTCCCGATGGGCGGTGCGAAGAGCGTGATCATCATGCCGAACGCAGGCCACCAGCCCACGGAGGCCGAGGCGCGCGCGATGGGCCGCTTCGTCGACACCTTCGCAGGCAAGTACATCGCGGCCGAGGACGTGGGCGTGAGCCCGCAGTTCTGCGACTGGATGGCGCTCGAGACCAAGCATGTCATGGGTGGCAACACCGTCAGCCACGGCGGCGATCCCTCGCCGTACACCGCGCTCGGCTGCTTCAACTCCATGAAGGCGTGCCTTGCGCACACGGGCCGCAAGGTGGACTTCTCGAACCTCACCGTGGCCATCCAGGGCTGCGGCGCCACGGGCTACAAGCTCGCCAAGCTGCTCCGCCAGTCAGGCGCTGCGGTGCTGGTGACCGATGTGCATGTGCCGACCATGAAGCGCGCCGTCGAGGAGCTCGGCTGCGTGGCGCTCGGCAATGACAAGAACCTGCTCGAGGAGAAGGTGGACATCCTCGCGCCGTGCGCCCTCGGCGGGGTGCTCGATGCGAAGACCATCGCGGGTCTCCGGTGCCAGATCGTGTGCGGCACGGCCAACAACCAGCTGCGCAACCCGAACGAGGACGGCGACGCGCTCGCCAAGCGCGGCATCCTCTACTCGCCCGACTTCGTGGCGAACGCGGGCGGATTGATCCGCCTCGCGGGCCTCTACCTCGGCATGACCGAGGGCGAGATCGACCACAAGATCAGCGAGATCGAGACCACCACCGCGGCCGTGCTCAAGCAGGCCAGCGGCGGCTCGACCGGTGCCGCGGCGATCGCCTTCGCCAAGGCCAAGATCGCGGCGGGCGCTGCGAAGAAGCAGATGGCTGGCGCCGGCTGCGGCACTGGCTGCGGTTGCAAGGCGTGATCAGACGTGCCGACCGCGGGTTCGCGTCGATTCCAACGCAAGTCACTCCCATCGGCCCCGCCTCGCGCGGGGCCGATTTCGTTGGTGCCTGGCACCAACCTGGCACCAACCGCGGGTACCCGGGAGCAACCAGGCACTACGCTTGCGCGCATGGCTGTACAAAAGTCCACTGATCCGAGCACCACCGGACGCGGTGCCGCGACGCAACCAGGTACTCCCGGGCGGTGCCAGGTTGGTGCCAGGCACCGCTGCTGGTGGTGCGGGACGGATCCGGTGTATGTGGCCTACCACGACACCGAGTGGGGCGTGCCTGTCCTCGATGACCGCGCGCTGTTCGAGAAACTGGTTCTCGACGGGTTCCAGGCGGGGTTGTCGTGGATCACGATCCTGAAGAAGCGCGAGGCATTCCAGCGAGCGTTCAGGGCGTTCGATCCTCAGAGGATCGCGCGGTTCACCGAGCGTGATGTCGAGCGGCTCCTGACGGACGACGGCATCATCCGCTCCCGACTCAAGATCGAGGGCGCGGTGAAGAACGCGCGGGCCTGGCTCGACATCATGGAGACTGGCGAGGGTGCATTCCGCGACCTCCTGTGGGGGCATGTCGGCAACCGCACGGTCGACATGAAGCTGCGCCGCCGCGAGGACATCCGCGCGCAGAGCCCCGAGAGCGTGGCCCTCGCCAAGACGCTCAAGAAGCGCGGCTTCACCTTCTGTGGGCCCGTGATCGTGTACGCGTTCATGCAGGCGGTCGGGATGTACAACGAGCATCTCGTGACCTGTCCGCGGCATCAGGCGTGTGCCCGGCTCGCGCGGAAGTAGGATGCGGTCATGTCATCGCGCGATGTCCTTGGCGACTTTCCCTCGACACATGCGACCTGGCTCGCGACCCGCATCGAGGACGGCGGCCGCGAGGCAGTACGCGAGGCGGCCCTCCATCTGATGGAGCGCTACCGCGCCCCGCTCGTGGCATATGCCGCACACTCGCGGCTGGCGCAGATCGATGATCCGGACGAACTGGTCCACGGGTTCCTCGCCGCCAAGTCCGCGGATCCCCGCTTCCTGGCCGACTGGCGCGACAGCGCCCTGCCGCTGCGGCGCTGGATGCTCAACGGTCTCGTGTTCCATGCCCGCGGCGTCACACGCGACCGCGCACGGGAATCGGGGCGCCGCGCGCACGCCACCGCGGAGGCGCTGCCTTCTACCACGCCCGACGCCGAACGCGCCTTCGAGCGCGCATGGGCGCTGGCGCTGCTCGAGTCGGCATGCCGGCGGGCGCACGCCGCACTCGCCGCCGAAGGCCGGAGCCGCGCCTACGACTGCTTCCACCGGCATTTCTTCGATGGCATCCGCTACGAGCAGCTCGCCGCGGGGCATGGCGAGATCCGCACCACCATCGCGTCCGAGATCCGCCTGGTGACCCGCCGCGTGCGCGCTGAAGCGGAGGCGATGCTGCGCGAAGAGCTTGGAACCGCGGACCCCGCCACCATCGCCGCGGAGCTCGCGCGGGTCCGCGACTGCACGGGTTGGTCGGTGTGAGCGCGTACCACTACGACCCTCGGGGACTTCGCTGCGTCGCAGGCGCCGTCGCGCCACCCACAGCTCGGTCTCCACGCTGGCCTGCGCTCGCATTGTTTGCGACTTTCCTCGCGATTTTCTGTCGCGGCGATTCCCTTCGCGGCTCTGCCTCCGCCGCGGATCGTCTCACCCCCGCGGCGAGGAGCACCGAGATGAACAGTCGAATGGCTGGTGTTGTGGCGGCGATGACGATTTCAGGCGGCGCAACGGCGCAGGACGCCGTGCAATGGCGCGTCGAGGACGGGGGGAATGGGCATTGGTATCAGATTGCCATTCGCCCCAAGACGTCCTGGTCACTTTGTCTTGAAGAGGCACGGAGTCTTGGCGGTGACCTGGCGTCGATCACAACGAGTGTCGAACAGAGTTTCGTTCGTGCGCTGGCAGAGCTGGTACCTGCAGCCTACGTTGATGTGTGGGGTCCATTCATTGGTGGCTATCAAGACGCGAACTCATCGGACTACAGTGAACCGAGTGGTGGTTGGCGATGGACCGATGGATCCGCCTGGAACTACCAGGCATGGAGTCCCACTGGTGAGCCAAACAACTGTCTTGGGGGCTGCAGCGGCTGCATCGCTGAGAACAGAACACAACTTCTCGGTGGCACCTATGGCGGTCGCTGGAATGACATCAGCGATGTCCCCGTCGCGTGTGGGGACAAGTGGATCACGACGGCGTTTGTTTTGGAATGGTCCGCCGACTGCAACTCCGACGGCATCGTCGACTTCGGTCAGATCCGCGACGGCACGATCGCCGACGCCAATCTCAACAACATCCCCGACTGCTGCGAAGGTGGACCGAACTGTGGGCCCTGCATCGCGGATGTGGTCCAGGACGGCACCGTCAACGGCGTCGATCTCGCCGCCGTCATCAACGCCTGGGGCACCGACGGCGGCAAGCTCCCGCGCGCGGACATCGACGGAAGCGGTCTCGTCGATGGTGCCGATCTCGCGCAAGTCCTGGGCTCCTGGGGCCCCTGCAACTGACGGACCCCTCGTCTGGCTTCGGAGCCGTCCTTCGCATCGACTGCATCCATCGCGACCATCCATCACACAGACGATCAAGTCAACGGGCCGCCCGATCACTCGGGCGGCCCGTGTTTCATGTGGAACCGTGCATCCGCCTGCTCAGCGCGCCTCGAGGTAGAGCTGCACGTAGCACCAGTGCTCGTGGCGGTTCACCGGCTGGGACACGAGGAAGAGCGTGAACGCCGCCAGGCTGTCCTCGTTGCCGTCACCGTTGGCGAGCCAGTGCAGGTAGCTCGGATAGACGCTCGAGGCGAACGCGCGGCGGATACCGCGCGGAATCTCGATCTGCTCTGAACCGAGGCTCGGCGGCGGCGCGCCGGGCGATTCGCCCCGTACCGAGACGGTGCCCGCGATCGCAACGATCGCGATGGTGGCGAGCGTGTGAAGCCGACTCATGGGCGTCCTCCTTCGCGGCCCGCGTACAGGGCCATGAACTCCGCGGCGTCCTCGCGGGCCGTCGGGATCTGTCCGAGCACTCCCGCGACGAGCTTGGCCTCAACGGCGTCGAGCGCCCGTGGCGCCATGGCGTTGCCCGTGAGCGCGCGCCGACGCTCCGCATCGATCTCCAGATGACGGTGCGCGAAGAACCAGTTCGACGTCGCGACTGCGTGCGCACGCAGCGCCGCGGAGGCGAGCTCGAGGAGACCTCGCTCCTGCATCTCCTCCACCGCGAAGCGCTTGGCCGTGGCCGCGAGCGCCGTCGCGGCCCATGCCTTGCGCTCACCTGCGCCGAGATCGCCCTGCGAGGCATCACGCACGATCGCCAGCAGCGCATCGATCGCCCGTTCCGCCGCCGACTCGTCGCACACCGCGTCGAGCTCGAGCACCAGCGGCTCGATGCAGGAGACGAATGTCGCGAAGTAGATCGGCCGTTCGCTGACCTCGCTCACCAGCTCGCTGCCGAGCGCGTGCGCGGAGCGGAACTCGGTGCGCGCAGACTCGGCGAGCGGTTTCCACGCCGACGTCTCGGCCGAAAGCGGGATCGCAGCGCGCAGCACATTGCCGCGCGACCAGTGCGCCAGCATGCGTGCCATGCGGGTGATGACGGTGGGCTGCAGCTTCTCGCCATACTCGAGCACCGACGTCGCGATGCCCACCGCCTGCGTCGTGTGGCCCTGCATGAACATCATGTTGGCCAGGTTCGCGTCACCGTAGAGCCGCCAATCCGCCGATACGCCGTCGATGCGCGTGGCTGCACGAAGGCACCGCACGCTCTCCGAGTACGAGCCCATCGCCTCATGCGTCTGTGCCTCGATGATGAGCGCCGCTGCGCGCCGC
This sequence comes from uncultured bacterium, assembly GCA_903856525.1. Lineage (GTDB taxonomy): Bacteria > Planctomycetota > Phycisphaerae > Phycisphaerales > SM1A02 > QWPT01. The sequence continues at coordinate 5,579 of CAIOCH010000050.1, forward strand.
GTCGGATTGTCGGCGACGGCGCCCGCGCGCACCGCCAGTCGGATCGCCTCCGCGTAGTCGCGGTCGAGCCGCCGCTGCAGGCTCTCGTTGTAGAGATGGGCGTAGTCGGCGGGCGCGTCCTGCTGCACGGCCTGCCTGCGCCCGGTTGACGGCGGCTTCATGAGATGGTCGACCACCGCCTCCACCGGCCAATCGAGCGCGCGTGCGAGACCGACCACGAGGTCGATCTTGGGCATGCCGCTCTCGGGCACCAGCCGTCCGGGCTGCCGCCCGAGCGCCTGCGCGAGTTCCTTCACCGACCAGTTGCGATACGTGCGCGCGAGCGCCTGCAGTTCCTCGAGCCGTTCGCGTGCGAGTGCCTCGCGCGCCGCCTCGAGTCCTCCAAGTTCCTCTGTCAGCATGGATCCTCCGATCTGCTGCCTGCTACCGCCCCCGTGGCGTGCAGGCTTCGGACTTGTCCCGACATCCAATCGTGCATTGACAACGTGTCAATGCCCTGTCGGTTGATTTTTGTGAACTTTCTCTCACCCGCCCTTTCGACCACGCGGCCGATCACGGGCTCGCAAAGGGCAAGGGGAAACCACATCGCGATGCGTGCAAGCTCCTCTGCATCAAGGTGATCGATGGTGTCGACATCGATCTCGCCGAGCACGGCCCTCGTGCACCATTCGCGGAGCGCGATGCGGGTTCTCCGGCGCAGGAGGTGGTCGCGCACCGCGCCATCGGTCACCGCGAGCGCCTGCTCGAGCGCGAGCTCGCAGGTGACGATCGCGCGCAGGCCGGAGCACCGTCCCTCCCGCCGGAGCAGAAGCGCCGTCTCGGCCGCGATCGACCCGGCCCATCCGACGTCGATGGGGTCCGAGGCCTCGTCAAGCGCCCGGAGCAGTCCGTGCAGCGCGTGGTCGTTCATCGTTGGCGCGGGGTCCGCCCGCAGTCGCGCTCCCAGCGACCAACAACGGGCGCGCACCGATCCGCCGATGGCTTCGCTGGTCGCGGGCAGGAGTGCGCGCAGCCCCGATAGGTCCACCCCCGATGTGGTCCACGGTGCGCCAAGCGACGCCTCGCCGATGATCGACTCCGTCATCTGGCGGGCCAGCGCCGCGTCGGTCCGCGAGATCCCGAGCCTTCGCACCAGCTCCATGGCGGCGAGCGCTCCATCGAGGTTTCCGCACGCCATGCAGGAACGCGCGTAGGCGAGCTGCGCCAATCCGAGATCGGTCGGCACCTCCGCGCGGCGCTGCAGCTCAGCCGCCAGTCGCGCGGTCTGCAGGGCGTCATCGACGAGGTCCGCGCGGGCCATGGCGTCCAGGATCGTCGCGCGCGGCGCGCGGAACGAAGGTTCCGCCGCGACGACGCCGCTGGCGGAACTCGCGTCGAGCCCGAGGCCATGCCCGATGCGGGCGATGAAGTCGATCGTGGGCGCGTTGCGGAGATGGTCGCAGCACCGCGGATCCACCATGATCTCCTGCGCCGCGATGCGGCGCGATCCGCCGCACGCGGTGGTCAGCAGTGCGAACAGCGAGCGTGTGCGCGCGACCAGCGATGACCTGAGTTCGGTCGGGAGTCCCCCGCAATCACTCGAGGTCGGGCAGTCGGTCACGTGGTCCATGCGCGGCACACTCGCGCAAGGCGACGATGATGCAAGATGCGATTCGCCGATTTGACGTGTTTTCAGTCGATCGTTGAAACCCATCGGTGACGGAGTTTCGCCACCGACGCGTCACTTCCGATGCAGCGACGACGCTTCGGTCGGCCGATATGCAAACCGCCCCGTCGGGCGACTGGCGCGCAACGGGGCGGATCGGCTGTTCACCGGATTCAGTACGCGAGGCAGTCGTGGATCGCCCGCGTGACGCGGTGCGCGTCGGGCAGATAGTCGAGCTCGAGCTTGTAGTACGGCATGGTGGTGTCGAAGCCCGCGACGCGCTGCACGGGTGCCTCGAGCTGCAGGAAGCAGCGCTC
>CAIOCH010000051.1 GCA_903856525.1 uncultured bacterium
AGCGCGCGCACCAGGCCGGCGCGGTCGGCGACCCAGAGCACGTCGCAGTCGAAGTTGACGGGCATCCACTTGTGTGGGTTGAAGCACCAGCTGTCGGCGTCCGCGGCGCCGGCGTTGACGAAGCGGAACTCCTCGCAGAGCGCCGCCGTGCCGCTCATGGCCGCGTCGACATGCAGCCAGACGCCGTGCGCGCGGCAGACGCGGGCGATCTCCTCGACGGGGTCGATGCCGTACACGCCCGTCGTGCCCACCGTGGCCGACACGAACGCGGGCAGGTGGCCGAGGGCGCGGTCGCGCGTGATCTCGGCCTCGAGCAGGTCGACCCGCATCGCACCCGTCGCGTCGGCCGGGATCAGCCGCAGGAACTCCTTGCCGATGCCCGCGAGGCGCGCGGCCTTCTCGATCGACGAGTGCGCCTGGTCGCTGGTGTAGCAGGTGACCGTGCGTGCGGCGCCCGCGAGCCCGTGCGCGTCGCTGGCGAAGCCCGTGGCCCGCTCGCGCGCGGCGACCAGCGCCACGAGCACCGCGGAGCTCGCGGTGTCCTGCAGCACGCCGCCACCCGCGGAAGTCGACAGGAACCGGTCGGGCAGCCCCAGCGCGTGCACCAGCCAGTCGAGCACATGCGTCTCGACCTCGGTGCAGGCGGGGCTCGTCGACCAGAGCATCCCCTGCACGCCCAGGCCCGCGCTCGCGAGTTCGCCCAGGATCGACTCGTAGCTCGAGTTCGCCGGGAAGTAGGCGAACCAGCCGGGATGCTGCCAGTGGACGATGCCCGGCATCACCACGCGGTCGAGGTCGGCGAGGATGTCGTGGATCGCCTCGCCGTGCTCGGGCGCCTGCGCGGGCAGCATGGCGCGGATGGCGCCCGGTGCCGGCAGATGCGCGACATGCCGCTGCGCGAGGTGCTCGCGGTAGTCGGCGATCCAGTCGACGAGGGCATGCCCCGCGCGGCGGAAACCGTCGGCGTCGAGCGGGCCGTGCTGGGTGATGGGATGGGCCTTCGTCGCGGTCATGGTGAGGGACAGCGTATCCCGCCGCGATGGGGCGGGTCGAGGAGGATTTCCGCGCATCCGCGGCGACAGACGAACGCGCGTTCAGCCCGCCACGAGCTCGCGGTCGACCTCGGTCGCGAGTTCCTTCATGAGCGCCGACGACAGCTCGAAGCGCAGTCCCGCCGCGCGGAACAGTTCGGGCAGCGGCCGCGAGCCGCCGAGCGCAAGGCCCGTGCGGTAGTCGGCGAGCGCCCGCGACTGGTCGCGGCGGGCATTGAGCCACATCTGGATCGCGCCCGTCTCGGCGATGCCGTACTCGATGTAGTAGAACGGCATGCCGAAGAGGTGCAGCTGGCGGTGCCACTGCGCGTCGCGCGCGTCCTCGCAGCCATCCCAAGCCACATCGTTGCCGAAGCGCTTCATGAGCGCGCGCCACGCCTCGGTGCGCTGGGTGCGCGTGTGCCCGGGGTTGGTGTAGATCCAGTGCTGGAACGCGTCGATGGTGGCGATCCAGGTCATGATGGTGGGGAACTTCTCGAGGCGCTCGCGCAGGGCGCGGCGGCACTCCTCCTCGGAGTAGAACTCGCCGTGGTAGGGCAGCGTGAGCAGCTCCATCGACATCGACGCGACCTCCGCGAACTCGGTGGGCGAGTTGCGGTAGTCGACCAGCGGATCGTCCTTGGAGAGGATCGAGTGGAACGCATGCCCCGCCTCGTGCACCATGGTCACGAGGTCGCGGTGCATGCCCGCGGCGTTCATGAAGATGAACGGCGTGCGCGAGTACTGGCGCTGGTACTGGTAGCCGCCGGGCGCCTTGCCGGGACGCGACTCGAGGTCGAGGCAGTCGCCGGCGCGCATGGTGTCGAACATGTCGCCGAGCCCGCCGCCCATGGAGTGGAACATGCGCGAGCAGCCGTCGATGAGCTGCTGGGCGTTCTCGAACGGCCGCAGCGGCTTGCGGCCCTTGACATCCACCGCGAGATCCCACGGCCGCAGCGGCGAGGTCGCGAGCTCGCGCGCGCGCTCGGCGTCGAGGCGGCGCTGGATGGGCACCAGGTGCTCCTCGATGGCCGCGTGCATCTTCATGCAGTCGGCGGGCGTGTAGTCGAAGCGCTTGAAGCGGCGGTGCTGGAAGTCGCGGAAATTGTCGAACCCGGCGTTGAGGGCGATGCGGTGGCGCAGCCCGAGCATGGTGTCGTAGATCCCGTCGATGGCGTCGCGGTCCTGCAGCCGGCGGGCCGCGATCGCCTTCCAGGCGCGCTCGCGCAGCCCGCGGTCGTTCTCCTCGAGGAACCGCGCCATCTGCGGCATGGTGCGCACCTGCCCCTCGAACTCCACGGTCATGCGGCCGATGGTCTGGTTGTACTTCTGGTCGAGCTCGGCGAGCTCGGTCTCGAGCGGGATGTTGGCCTCGCGGAAGAGCTCGATGTCGACGCGCAGGGCGCGCAGCAGCACCTCGTAGCGCGCGGCGGGCAGCGCATCGGCCTGGGCGCTGGTGGCGATCTTGCGGTCGAGCTCGCTCGCGAGCGGCTTGAGCTTGGGCTCCACGTCGCGCACGAAGCCGAGGTACGCCGCCTCGGCGGCCTTGTCCTCGGTGTTGCGCGTGGTGGCGATGTAGAGGTTCGCCGACTTCTCCGCCACCAGCGCGTCGAGGTCGCTGCGGTCGAGGATGAGCTGCTCGAGGTCGTCGGCGCTGCCGATGGCTCGTCCGAGGAGCTCGCGGTAGTGCGGCTCGAGGGCAGCGAAGCTGGTGGCGTCGAGATCCGAGGGGGCGTAGGGGCGGGGAGATGCCATGGGAGGGCGAGGATAGCGCATTTCCCGCGCCTTTCGCCACACGCCGCTATCCTCCGCGCATGCCCTCCGTGGTCCGTGCCTTCGCGCCCTCCAAGGTCAATCTCGCGCTCTCCGTGGGCGCGCCCGGCACCGATGGCATGCACCCGATCGCATCGTGGATGGTGACCACGCGCTTTGGCGACGACCTCACGGTCAAGCGCCTGCCTCCCGGCACGCCCTCGCGCTACGCCATCGAGTGGCACGACGAGGCGCTCCGCCGCACCGAGATCGACTGGAAGCTCGCCAAGGACCTCGCGGTGCGCGCCCACGGTGCGCTCCAGCAGCGGCTCGGACGCGAGCTTCCCGTGCAGATGCGCCTGCAGAAGCGCATTCCCGTCGGCGGCGGGCTCGGAGGCGGGTCGTCGAACGCCGCGGCCATGCTGCGCGCACTCGATGCGCTCTTCGACCTCCGCCTGCGGCCCCAGTTCCTCGAGCATCTCTCGACGCAGCTCGGCAGCGACGTGCCGTTCCTCGTGCAGGGCGGGAGCGCGGTGGTCGAGGGGCTCGGCGAGCGGCTCGCCCGCGCGGCCGAGCACCGCACGCACATGGTGCTGGTGTTCCCCGACGCGCAGTGCCCGACGGGCGCGGTGTACCGGGCCTTCGACGCGCTCCGCGCCGATGCGCGCGTGGATGCGCCGCGCGTGCGGGAGCTCGCGGAGCGCGGAGCCTGCGCCGACACGCCCTTCAACGACCTCGCGCTCGCCGCCTGCCATGTCGCGCCCCGCCTCGCCGAGGTACGCGCCGAGGTCGAGCAGTTCGCGCGTCAGCCCGTGCATGTGAGCGGCTCGGGGTCGACGCTCTTCCTCGTCTGCGACAGCGCCGTGCATGCGGATGTGCTCGCCGACGCCATCGGCGACAAGGTCGGCGTGCCCGCCGTCTCCACCGTCACCGGGCCGACGCCGGTCGAGGAGGTCGACGGCGAGCCGCGCCTGCCGCACGCCATCGCCGGCGAGGCGGAGGACGAGTGATCCCCGCACGCATCCCGCGCACGATCGGTTGGATCGCGCTCGCCGCGGGCATCGCGCTGTTCCTCGCGAGCCTCGCGATCCTCGCGCGCACATGGATGTGGCACGGCGCGACGGCGACCACCACCGGCACCGTGACCGACCACCGCGCGTCGGTTTCGTCTTCGCGCGATCCCATCCGCTCGGGCGCCCGTCGGCAGCGGGGGAGGACCGTCGCGGAAGTGGTCCGCTTCACCGACGCCGGCGGAGCGGAGCACGAGTTCACCTCGGCGGTGGCGGTGTCGCAGCCGTTCGCCATCGGCTCCGCGATTCCCGTGCGCTACACGCCCGCGAGCCCGGGCGATGCGGTCGTCGACACCTGGTTCCGCCTGTGGGGGCTCGGCACGATCTTCACGGGTGCCGGCGTGGTCA
>CAIOCH010000052.1 GCA_903856525.1 uncultured bacterium
CCAGGCACTGCATGGCACGTTCCGTGCGCGGATCGATCACAGGCCGATCCACGGCGCGCATGTCAGAATCGCCGCGGAGAGCGTGTGCACGGCACGTGCCGCTCAGTGCCTGGCACTGGGTGGCACGTGCCGTGCACAGAGGAGTGCGGCGGCGCGGACGGCGAGGTGGGCGGTGCGGTGACCGATGTCGGCGGATGGATTGACCTCGACGACCTCGACAGCCACGATGCGGGGATGGTGGCCGATGAGGCGCAGCAGCGTCTCCGCCTCGGTCCAGGAGAGGCCACCCTCGACATGGCAATCGACACCCGGCGCGACGCTGGGGTCGAGGCTGTCGAGATCGAAGCTCACGCTCACGGCGCCCCCTTGTCCGCCATCGTCTTCTCCTGCGCGGCCGCCATCGCGACCGCCCGCGATGGCGAGTGCCTCGCGGGCGACCGCCTCGGGACCGCGTGCGCGGATCTCGTCGGGCGTGTAGATGCGGCACCCGAGCCGCGCCACGATCTCCCGCTCCTCGGGATCGATGTCCCGCGCGCCGACGTACACGGTGCGCAGCGGATCGCGCAGCCCTCCCTCGACGATCCTGCGGAACGGCGGCACATCCAGCCCATGCACCGCCGCGAGCATCATCCCATGCAGGTTGCCCGACGGCGTTGTCTCCATCGTGTTGGCATCGGTGTGGGCGTCGATCCAGATGATGCCGGGTGGTTCGCGACCCGCCGCGCGGGCGGCGCGCCCCACGGCGGCCTGCGTCGCCGCGCCGATCGAGTGGTCGCCGCCCAGTACGCACGGCAGCGCGCCCCGCGCAAGGGTGTCCTCGACTGCGTGACGGAGATCGAGCGAGACGCGCTCGAACTCCGCACACACAGCGGCACCCGGATCGCGTCCCGGCGTCCGAACCACCTCGCGGGCGACCACATCACCGAGATCGCGGGCATCACCGAGCGCTTCGAGCAGCCCCGCAGCACGCATCGCCGCGGGTCCGTCCGCCGTCCCAGGACAGCGTCCACCGAGCCCGACCCGGGCGCCGATCACCTCGATGGTCCGTCGATGAAGCGCCCCCTGCTCCATCGTCAGCGTCCTCCGCCACCGCCCGCGCCGCGCCGCGTGCGCGGTCGGTCGCGCAGCGTGCCATCGCCCGCCACCACGAAGCTCACGTCGTCGTCGCTGCCGACCGCGCCGTCGGGGCCACCCGACACGATCTGCGCCACGCCGCCCGAGCCCTGCTCGGCGCCGTCGAGCACGATGAACGGCTTGTCCCATCCATCACGCGGGGCCTCGCCCTGACCGAGCACGCTGCCGGCGCTGCGTCCCGCGCGCACAGCATCGGCCACGCGCCTGGCGAGTTCCTCCGCCACCTGGCGCGTGCGCGACCGCTTCTCCGCGTTCTGCGCGGCGCGCATGGGATTGTCGCCCCGATCGGACGGCTCGACCGCGAACCAGTCGCGGCCGATCTCCTGCGGATACGCGTTGTCCGACGGATCGCGGTCGGCGGTCTGCCGCCGTCGGTCGAGCTCGACGCGGGCGATCGGCTTGTCGGTGACGAACAGCTTCGAGGCCTCGAATCCGCCGTTGTAGCGCCAGATTTCCGCGGGCAGCGTGACATCCTCCGTCGTGCCGTCGGCATAGGTGAGCGTGACCGGCAGCGGCGTGGGAATGCCGCCGTTGCTGGCGAAGCGCACGATGGTGAACGAGAGGGTTGTGTCGAGCAGCGCCGCATCGCGCGCGCCAAGCCGCGCCACCAGCCGCTTGAAGCGCTCGCGGTCATCGGGCGTCACATCGAGTTCGTCGAAGGTCGAGTAGAAGTCGAGCAGCTCCGGAAACCGGTCAGCGCGCACCGCGAGGTCGGCGTTGCCGAGCTCGCTCAGCGTCTTCGGCCGCGCGTCGCGCTCGGCCTTGCGCTCGCCCTTGATCCGCTCGGGGTCGCCCGTCTCGAGCGTGTAGCGCGTGACCTTCTCGACCGATACATCCACGGCGCGCGTGGTGTAGAACCAGCCCCGCCAGAACCAGTCGAGGTCGACGCCCGACGCATCCTCCATGCTGCGGAAGAAATCCGCTGGCTCGGGATTGCGGAACGCCCAGCGCCGGCAGTACTCGCGGAAGGCGAAATCGAAGAGCTCGCGCCCGAGCACGGTCTCGCGCAGCACATTGAGCGCGGTCGCAGGCTTGGCGTAGGCGTTCGGCCCGAGGCGGCGCACGCTCTCCGAGTTGGTCATGATCGGCTCCTGCGTGTCGCTCGTCATGTAGTCGATGATGCGCTCGGGCTCGCCGCGGCCGGACGGGTACTTGCGCTGCCACTCCTGCTCGGCGAGGTACTGGACGAAGGTGTTCAGGCCCTCGTCCATCCAGGTCCACTGCCGCTCGTCGGAGTTGATGATCATGGGGAACCAGTTGTGCCCCACCTCGTGGATGACCACGCCCACGAGCCCCCACTTGGTGCCCGCGGAGTAGGTGCCGTCCTTCTCGGGGCGCGGGCCGTTGAAGGAGATCATCGGGTACTCCATGCCGCCGACCGGGCCGTTGACGCTGATCGCCACGGGATACGGGTACGGGTACGCATGGCGCGAGTACGAGTCGATGGTGTGCGCGACGGCGTGCGTCGAGTAGCGGCTCCAGAGCGGCTCGGCCTCGATGGGGTAGTAGCTCATGGCGAGCGCCGCGCGGTCGGTGCCGGGAATGGGCGCCTTGGCGGCATCCCACAGGAACGCCGCGCTCGCGGCGAAGGCGACATCGCGCACCCGGGCGGCGGTGAAGCGCCATGTCCTCGTGCCCTTGGGGGTGGCGGCGCG
>CAIOCH010000053.1 GCA_903856525.1 uncultured bacterium
CCGGAGCGGTGGCGGACGGATCCTTGGGCTCGAGCGGCTTGCGCTTCTTGGCCGCGTCGGCGGCGTCCTTGAAGTACTGGTCGAGGTCGCGCGGCGTCGAACCCTCGAGGTCGCGGTCGAGCATGACCACCCACACGTCGCTCTCCTCGTAGGTGCGCTCGGAGAGGAACGCGAGCATCTTGCCGTCGGCGGAGAACCGGGGACGGCCGTCGTTGTCGGGGTGCCGCGTGATGTTCACGGGCGCGCGCGATCCATCGGCGGCGAGCAGCCAGATGTCCTTGTTGAAGTCGAGGTCGTGCTCGGCGAGCGCGATCATCGTGCCGTCCGGCGAGTAGACGTACTCGAGGTCGTCGTCCCAGCCCTCGCGAAGCATGGTCACCTCGCCCGTGGCGAGATCGACACGCGCGAGGTCGCCGAGGTTGCGGGTGAAGAGCAGCGCGGTTCCGTCGGGCGACGCCGCCGGGCGTCGGTCGTTGTCGGGGCCGCTCGTCACGGCCTTCACGTCGAAGGTGAGCGCATCAGCCCACCGCTCGGGGTTGAGGCGGGGGTCCTTCTTCTTCTCGTCCTTCTTGCCCTCGGCGCCCTTCTGCTCCTTGGTCGAGGGATCCTCGGACTTCGGGGTCTCGGGCTTGGGATCCTGCGTCGGCGCGCCAGCGGCGGGAGACGCGGCAGGCGTCGGTTCCGGTGTCGTCGGCGCCGCGGGCTTCGGCTCTTCGAGCTTCGGGGCATCGATGCCAGGAACTTCGGTCGTCGGGACTTCCGTCTTCGGCTGCTCCGGCTTCGGGGCCTCCTCCGCCTTCTTCTCGCCCTTGCCGCGCGTGCGCGCCTCGCTGCGCGTCTCCGTGACCGTCGCGCCGTAGATCGAGTCGCTGCCGTCGCGATCCGAGGCGAAGTAGAGGGTGAGGCCGTCGGCACTCCAGCACAGATCGCGCTCGCGCGCCTCGCCTTCGGTCACGCGCCGCGTGGGGCTCTTGTCCTCGGTGGCGCGCACGAACACATCGCCGTCGGCCACGAACGCCATCGTCTTGCCGTCCGGCGACAGCGCGGCATCGCTCACGCTGCGCCCGACCTGCTTGAACTCGCGATCGAGCTGCCCATCGTCGGCGGCGGTGAAGGCCAGCTTCTCCGCCTTGGCGCCCTCCTTGGTGAGGTCCAGACGCCAGAGGTCGCCGAGCACGCCGAACACAGCGGTCTTGCCATCGGCCGACACCGCCAGGCCGTGGATGTCGTCTGCGGAGAAGTCGGTGAGCCGCTTGCCCGAGTCGACGCCCGCGCCGAGCTTGGCACGGTGCAGGTTCAGGGCGCCCGTGCCGCGGTCGGAGACGTACACGAACTCGTCCGCCGAGACGAAGCGCGGCATGCCGTCGTTGCCGTCGTACTTGGTGAGCTGCACGAAGGTCTTGGCCGCCGGGTCGAAGAGCCAGACGTTGCGGTTGTCGGGCCCGTTGTAGCCGCGGCGCGACCACCCCGAGCCACCGCGCTCGAAGAGCACCTTGCTGCCGTCGGCCGAGGCCGCGGGGGCGCCGCCGAAGGCGTCATGCAGGCGCAGCGGGGTCCCGCCCTCGAGCGGGACGACGAAGGGTCGCGGCGAACGATAGAGGTCGCCCTCGATGGTGCTGTCGATGAACGCCACGACGCGGCCGTCCAGCAAGCCCACCGAGGAGAGCAGGAAGCCTGCGTCCAGTTCGGTGAGCTGGCGAAGGTCGCTGCCGTCGGGCTTCATCGACCAGAGGTTCTTGAGTCCCTCGCGGTCGCTCTCGAACACGATCCGCGTACCGTCGGGGGTGAAGGCGCTGCGCGCCTCGCTCGACGAGTTCGAGGTGAGCCGGATGGCCTCTCCACCGGCCGATGGGGCGCGCCACAGGTCGCCACGCCAGGAGAACACCACGGTGGCGCCATCGGGCGACAGCGACGGAAAGCGCGGGAGGTCGACCTGCGCTGCCTGCGCGGTGCCGGCGATGGCTCCCACGATCGAGGCGAGAAGCGCGACGGAACGGATGGAGAGGCTCGGCGTAGGCATCGAGGGGGTCCTGGCGGAATGCTCGCGATACCCCGCCTGCCGCTGGATGTGGCCGTCGGCGGGGGCGAGCAGTCTACGGCCATTTGGGCCCCGATTCGGCGCGACGAGGTGCGTCTGCGCGGGCAAGTCCGAAGAAAGATCGGAGGTTCGCCAAACTCGGTCGGCTTATGCGCCGATCCCGAGATGGACCGAAACATGTGATCGGCGAAGACGCAGGCCCCCGCGGCACGCGCCCTCACCTCAGGAACCCAAGGACCGACGGAACCGGCTCTCGGCTGGTGCGTAGCGACGGCAAGCAACGCGCACCAGGACGACGGACCGCATCGGCCTTCTCGGAGAAGACAGACCATGCACTCGAACCGCTCCAACCGCAACACGCAGCAGCTGCGCTCGATCCTCCAGACCATGGGGCGCTCGATCGATGAGGCGCGCACGCGCCGGATCGGGCCGGGTGCTCCGCAGACGCCCACCACGCCACCCGCCCGCAGCGAACCCGCGCCCAAGCCCGCGGTGCAGCCGCCGGTGAGTTCGGGCAACGGCGCCGCGCCGCCCATTCGCTCCGCCAGCGAGATGTTCGCGGACGGCGGTCCGCGGCTGAAGGCGCGCCCCAAGCGTTCGTCGTAAGGCGCGCGCGCGTGGGCCGTGGAACGTTGGCCGCGAGCAGGCCATCGCCCTGTCCGTCCGAATCTCGACGCACTTCCCGCCCCGCTATCCTGCGGCGATGAGCACCGCCGCCGCGACGCCAGGACCTGCCGACACCATCCGCCCCGAGAGCCTTGCGTTCCTGAAGGAACTGCTCGACACGCCCAGCCCTTCCGGCTTCGAGCGCGACGGCCAGCGCGTGTGGATGAAGTACGCGCGCGGCTTCGCGACCAAGGCGTGGAACGACTCGTACAACAACTGCTTCGCCTCGTTCGGCCCCGAGGGCCCCGGCGTGTCCACCATCGCCATCTGCGGCCACGCCGACGAGATCGGCCTGATGGTCAACCACTTCGACGACAAGGGCTTCGTGTACTGCAAGGCGATCGGCGGCATCGACACCGGCTCGATCGTGGGTAAGCGCGTGCGCTTCAACTCCAGCGTGCCGGGCGTGAAGAACCCCGTGATCGGCCTGATCGGCGCGACCGCCATCCACCTGCAGGACAAGTCGGCCGAGGGCAAGGTGCGCAAGATGCACGAGCTCTTCATCGACATCGGCGCCGCCAGCGGCGACGAGGCCCGCGCCAAGCTCGCGATCGGCGACGCGGGCGTGTTCCTCGACGGCTTCATGCACATCAACGACGACATCGTGGTGGCGCGCGCCCTCGACAACCGCATCGGCACCTGGATCGCCGCCGAGGCGCTGCGCCTCGTGGCCGAACACGCCGCGGAGCTCAAGGTGCGCGTGGTGGCCGTGTCGACCGTGCAGGAGGAGGTTGGCCTGCGCGGCGCGCAGATGATCGCGCGCTCGCTCGCGCCCGATGTGGCGCTGGTGACCGATGTGGGCCACGCGACCGACAGCCCCGGAATCAGCCACGCGCAGCACGGCTTCTTCAAGCTCGCGGGCGGTCCCAAGATCGCCGTCGGCGGCGCCATGCAGCCCGAGGTCGTGGCGCGACTGACCGAGGTCGCGGGCAACCTGTCGATCCCGCTGCAGCGCGCGGCGACGCCCGGCGGCTCAGGCACCGACACCGATGCGATCTTCGTGCAAGGCGGCATTCCCTGTGGGCTCGTGTCGCTCCCCATCCGCTACATGCACACCACCGTGGAGATGACCAGCCTGCGCGACCTCAACCGCATCGCGCACCTGTTCGCAGGGTTCGCGCTCGGTATGAAGCAGGGCGAGCGGTTTGCGGCCACGCTGTGAGGCGGGCGTTCACGCTGTGAGGCGGGCGATTACGCGCGCTTCGACGACGACGACGTCGCGGCCTTCTTGCGTCCGCCCTTGAGCCGGTACGCGAAGGCGGGCGGGAAATTGGCCAGCACGAGCTGCTTCTTGCCCTCGTGCCGCCGGCGCAGCGACTTGCCGATGGCGTCGATGCGCTTGAGACGCGCGCGCCCGGCGCTGTCGGAAACAGGCGACTTCATGGCGCGCACACCCGCGTACTCGAAGTACAGCAGCTCGCCATTGTCCTTGAGCAGCGCGAACATGCGGCGGAAGATCTGCCGCATGAGCCTGGGCGGGAAGTTGTTGAACGGAAGCCCGCACACGATCACGTCGTAGGGCCCCGCGAGGTCGGCCTCCTCGATGGGCGCGCAGTGCAGGCGCACCTGCACATTGGGATGCCGCGCGCGGTAGCCGGCCAGGATGTCCTTCTCGAGCTTGCGGCAGAAAGTCTGGTTGATCTCCACGAGATCGAAGTGATCGCCTGCGCGCAGCTTCTTGAGGATCGACTTGGTGAACGGGCCCGTGCCCGGACCGACCTCGAGCACGCGGCGCGGTCCCTCGACGCGCGCGATCGTGCTGGTCATGGCATTGGAGAGCGCCGGCGACGACGGCCACACCGAGCCGGTGCTGCGGAAGTTGCGGATGGCCTCGGTGAGGAAGTCGAACACGGGACGATCATGCTAGCGCAGGACGCGGGGTTTCGCCGTACATTCACTCGCACGACATCCGAAACCCCTTCGCCGAATCCGAACGATCCCACGACCATGGCACTCGTCAACGAGAACTACCTCAAGCTCGCCGCCGGCTACCTCTTTCCCGAGATCGCGCGCCGCGTTTCGGCGTTCGCCGCCGAGCGTCCCGAACTCGCGAAGGACATCATCCGCTGCGGCATCGGCGATGTGACTGAGCCCCTGCCCCCGAGCGCGGTGCGGGCGATGCACGCGGCGAACGAGGAACTCGCGAACCGCTCCACCTTCAAGGGTTACGGTCCCGGCACGGGCTACGAGTCGGTGCGCGCCGCGATCGCGCACGGAGACTTCCGCTCCCGCGGGCTCGAGGTGGCCGACGACGAGATCTTCCTGTCGGACGGCTCCAAAGGCGACTGCGGCAACATCCTCGAGATCCTCGGCGCGGGCAATCGCATCGCGGTGACCGACCCCGTGTATCCCGCGTATGTCGACGCAAACGTGATGTGCGGCAACACCGGCGCGGCGCTGGCGGGCGGCGGCTACGAGGGCATCACCTACCTGCCGTGCACCGAGGCGAATGGCTTCCTCGCCGACATCCCCGCGGCAGGTGCGCCCACGCCCGATGTCATCTACCTCTGCTCGCCCAACAACCCGACCGGCACGGTCATGGACCGCGCGCGCCTGGAGAAATGGGTCGCGTATGCACGCGAGCACCGCGCGCTCCTCTTCTGGGATGCGGCCTACGAGGCGTACAACCGCGATCCGCAGGCGCCGAAGTCGGTGTACGAGATCGCGGGCGCGCGCGAGTGCGCGATCGAGTTCCGCAGCTTCTCGAAGTCGGGCGGATTCACCGGCGTGCGCTGCGGCTACACGGTGCTGCCGAAGAGCGTGATGGCGTACACCCGCGCGGGCGCCGCCGTCGCGCTGCACGGGCTGTGGACGCGGCGCTGGAACACGCGCTCGAATGGCGTGAGCTACGCGGTGCAGCGCGGCGCCGAGGCGCTGTACACCGAGTCGGGCAAGTGCGAGGTCGCGGCGCTCGTCGACTTCTACATGGAGAACGCCCGCATCCTGCGCGAGGGCTGCCGCGCCCTCGGCTGGAAGACCTGGGGCGGCGAGCACGCGCCGTACGTGTGGTGCAAGACGCCGGGCTCCTTCGACAGCTGGGGCTTCTTCGAGCACCTGCTGCGCAACGCGCGGGTCGTGACCACGCCCGGCGCTGGCTTCGGCCGCTGCGGCGAGGGCTACTTCCGCATCAGCGCGTTCAACTCGCGGGCGAATGTCGAGGAAGTCGTGCGGCGTCTGGGCAAGGCCTGACGGAACGGGGATCGACGCCGCGGGAGTGGACCGGCGCAAAACGCCACACGCCGACCGTATGGTCGGCGCGTGGCGAGAGAGAGAGAGAGAGAGAGAGCCCGCGCGCGTCGGTCGTCCAGAAGACTGTCCCGTGTCTTCC
>CAIOCH010000054.1 GCA_903856525.1 uncultured bacterium
ACGGAGACTGCGGAGCGGGTTGTGTCAGCCTTCGAACCACGTCGAACGACATCGAAGGCTCACGTCGAGTGTTCCGCAGTCTCCGCTCCGCGGCGACTGACGGGCACCCGAGGTCTTCGCACGCTCACGCAAGTAACTCCCACGAGGATCCACCCGAAAGGTCGCCGCTGCGGCCGCTCCCGAGGTTTGGGCGGTCGCGGCTGCGGCCGCTCCCTCTGGTGGAAGGGACGGGATTCGATCCCGCACACCCACCCCGCTCAGCGGATGAAACGAATCTCGCCGAAGTCCGGCATGAACTTGGGCAGTCCGTCCATCGGGCTCACCGGCGCGGGGAAGTACACGCACCACGCCTTCCCGAGCAGCAGCGGGCGCGGCACGATGAAGGGCGCGTCCTGGCCGAAGAGTTCCTTGACGATCGGGCTCGGGCGGCCCCACAGGCGCGAGTCGCGGCTAGCGCCGCTGTTGTCGCCGCACATCATGAAGTGATCGGGCTGCAGCGCCGCAGGCTTGGTGAAGTCGGTGCCAAACGCGGGTCCCGCGATGGCGGGTCCGTTCACGCTCGGCTGGTTGCGCTCGCCGGTGTCGAGCGTGGCGGGCCGGTAGTACAGGTCGCGGTCCACGCGCACGCGGTGCAGCGTGAGCGGCGAACCCGTGAACCGCACCTCGAGGCGCGGCGGCGTGGGCTGCTGCGCCGTGGGTGCGCGGAGGTAGTCCTCGACCACGCGGCCGTTGAACGACGCCGTCAGGCGCTCCTCGAGCGACTCGAACGCATAGTCGAGCTGCACCACCTCGCGGCCGTTGACCCACATCGACAGGCGCTGGTCGACATGCCAGAACTCCACATCGAAGGGACGCCCCGCCGCAGGCACATCGAGCGCCTCCGACTTCTCGGCGAGCACCACGGCAGCGTCCGACTCCGACTCGCGCTCGCGCTCCACGCGCAGCGTGGCCTTGCCGCCGGCGATCTCGAACACCAGCGCGCGCTTGCGCGTGGTGAGCGTGTACACCGTGCGCAGCGACTCGGGATCGTCGGCCTCGATGGCCGCGCTCACCCGCACATCGCTCACCGGATACGCCACATCGGGCGACCGGAACGGATTGGGCTTGTCCACCGCCTGCGGCAGCGGCTGCGTCTGCCAGCGCCAGATGTTGTAGGCCGTGCGGTCATCGATCGGCAGCACATCGGTCTGCCACACCAGCGACGCCTCGCCCGCGCCCGCGTGCCGCCACGCCCGCGCGTTGCCGCGCGCGCCGAGGTCGAAACCCTGCGTGGCCCACGGCGCACCGCGCCAGGCCCGGCCCCACTTCTTGGCGAGCGCGATCGGATCGACGGGCATGAAGTCCGAGTCGTGGACCTCCTGCCACACCGCGCGCTGCACATGCTCGGGCTTGCGCGCAACGGCGAACTGCGAGCGGTCGGCACCGAGCGGCGCCGTGAACACGTCGCCGTCGAGCATGAGCAGCTGCTCGTTGGGCAGGCCCACCAGGCGCTTGATGAAGTTCGCGGCCTCGCCGTTCGGATCGGTCGGGTTCTTGAACACCACGACGTCCCAGCGCTCGGGCTCCTGGAACGAGTAGAGGTACTTGAGCACCAGCACGCGGTCGCCCATGCGCGCGTCGCGGCGGATCTCGCCGAGCGTCGTCTCGCCCACGCGCTGCGTCGACTGGAGCGACAGCATGGGATCGCACACCTCGCGCGGATACGCGGCAAACGACGGCCCGAGCTGGCCGATCACCTCGACCGCCGGACCAGCGTCCACGGGGTACGTGTAGCCCGTGTCGGGGCTCGTCGCACGCACGTGCAGGCCCATCAGCGTGGGCGCCATCGAGCCCGTGGGAATCACGAACCCCTCGGTCACGAAGCTGCGCACGCCCATCGCCAGCGCAAACGCCACGATCAGCGACTGGATCGTCTCGACGACATTCGTCTCTTCCTCAGGCTTCGCGGTGGGCTTGGCGGTGGTGCTCATCGTGGTGTCGGCTCGGGATCGACTCGCAATCGGCTCAAACGCGGGCGTTCATCGGCAATCAGGCGGATGGCGCCCCATCGGCGGGCCCGGCACCCGCGCCGCCCCCGATTCCACCATCGGTTCCACCCTCGCCCCCACCATCGCTATTGGGCTTGCCGCCGCGGCGACGCCGGCGACGGCGCTTCTTGCGCGCAGGCGCATCGCCCGACGGCTGGCCAGAGGCTCCGCCCGCATCGGGCGCAGAACCATCGGGACCCACATCCTCGGCGTCGTCGTCGCCATCTTCGTCATCCGCCTGGCCCGCGGCGGCGCGCGCAGCACCGGCGTTCGCCGGCGATCTGGTCGACGGGCCCGAAGACTGCGGAACCGACCCAGCGCCCTCGGTGCCCGCGCCCGGCTTCTTCTTCCGGCGCCGCTTCTTCTTCTTGGCCGGCGCAGCGCCATCGGTCGCGGGAGCGTCATCGGATGCCGGCGCGACCGCCGACTGGGCCGCAAACGCCGCAGGCGCCGCGTCCTTCGACTGGCTCTTCTCGCGGTAGCGGTCCTGCTTGGCCAGCTTGGAGCCACGCTCGGCGGCGAGCTTCTCCTTGATCGAGCGCGTGCTCATGCCGCGCAGTCCATCGGGCGCCTGCACGCTTCCCGCCGCGGGGCACTTGTCGGGATCCATCAGCTCCTCGACGGGAACCGCGATCTCGCGCCCGTATTCGCCCGGCATGGCGCCCGGCGCGGGGTCGAGCCGCACCAGCACCAGCTGCACGAGGATCTTGGAGTCGACCACGATGCCCGGCCCCTCGGCCGTACCCACGCGCGTCTTGTTCTTGGGCAGGCGCTTGCGCAGGTCCTCGTAGGTCGCGTCCTCGTAGCGCAGGCAGCACATCAGGCGGCCGCAGCGCCCCGAGATCTTCAGCGGGTCGAGCGTGGCCTTCTGGATCTTCGCCGAGCGCATGGAGATCGGCTTGAGCACCTTGAGGAAGTTCTTGCAGCAGCAGTGCTGTCCGCAGCGCTCGTAGTCGGCCACCAGCCGCGCCTCGTCGCGCGCGCCCACCTGGCGCATCTCGATGCGACAGCTGAACTCGCGGGCGAGCGTCTGCGCCAGCTCGCGGAAGTCGATGCGCTCGTCGCACAGGTAGTAGACGAGGAGCAGCGACTCGTCGAGCGTGAGCTCGAGGTCGACGATCTTGGCGGGGAACTTGGCCTCGGCCGCCAGCTCGCGCGCGCGGCCCAGCGAGTTGCGCGCGCGGTCGGCGCACGCGGTGGCGCGGTTGAGGTCCTCGACCGTGGCCACGCGCAGGATCTCGCCGTTGGTCTGGAACGGATAGTCGCGCCCGCCCGAGTTGTCGATGTAGTTGAGCATCTCCGAGCGCGACACGCTCTTGCCGCAGCCCGAGTTCGAGCAGGTCGTGGTGAGCATCTCCGCGATCTCGATGGCGCGGAAGGTGCGCACCACCAGCTTGGAGCCGCATCCCGGCTTCGCGTCGCCGCGGTACGGGTACTCGCCGATCAGCTTCATCCGCCCGAACTTGACCACGATCGAGGTCGGCGGCTTCAGACGAGCGTAGATCTCCTCGTCGGTCAGCCCTTCGCGGAACTTCGGGTCCGCGTCGCGTTCAAACATGGGAAGCGGAAAGATCGACATCGGGCGCGGAGTGTAGCCGAGCAGCCGCAGCCGCGAGCGCTCAATCCCCCTCCACGACCTCGACGCCGGCTCGCTTGCGGCTCTTGAGCTCCTCGGGGGTGAGGCGCTTGCGCTCGCTGAAGACCATCTTGATGGGAACCTCCGAGAACGGCAGCATCTCGCGCAGCTGGTTCACGAGGTACTTCTCGTACTGCCCCTCGAACAGCTCGGGCTTGTTCACCACCACCGCGATGGTGGGCGGCTGGGTGGCGATCTGCGACACGTAGAAGATCTTGGCCTTGGTGCCCAGGCGCGAGCTCGGGCCGCGTTCGGTCAGGACCGAGCGGATCGCGGCGTTCAGGCGCCCCGTGGTCTCGCGGTGGTTGGCCTGCTTGAACAGGTTCGAGCACACGCGGATGAGCTCGCCCACGCCCTCGGACTTCTCCGCGGAGATGAACACCAGCGGCGCGAAGTCCAGCGCGAACAGCTCCTGCGTCAGGTAGTCGATGTACTCGCTGGTCTTGCGCTGCGCCTCCACGAGGTCCCACTTGTTCACGGCGATGACCGTGGGCTTGTGCTCCTCGATGAGGGCGAGCGCCAGGCGCTTCTCGATCTGCGTCATCGGCTCGCGCGCGTCGAGCAGCAGCACGCACACGTCGGCGCGGGAGATCGCCTCCTTGGCGCGCTGGTGCGAGTAGTACTCGATGTCGTCGGCCCAGCTCTTGCGCTTGCGCACGCCCGCGGTGTCGATGGCGATGAACGCATGCCCGTCGAGCTCGAAGCGCACGTCGATCGAGTCGCGCGTGGTGCCGGCGATCTCGCTCACGATCACCCGCGGCTCGCCCGCGAGCGCGTTGATGAGCGTCGACTTGCCCGCGTTGCGGCGGCCCACGATCGCGATCTTCATCTCGGGGCTCGCCACCGGCTCGACCCACTCGGGCAGCCGCGCGTGGATCACCTCGAGGAACGCCCGCTTCCCGAACGCGCTCGACGCGCT
Source organism: uncultured bacterium (assembly GCA_903856525.1). Lineage (GTDB taxonomy): Bacteria > Planctomycetota > Phycisphaerae > Phycisphaerales > SM1A02 > QWPT01. The sequence goes on from CAIOCH010000054.1 coordinate 4,583, forward strand.
CGTCATCACCGGCTCGCCGAAGCCCAGGCGGGTGGCGTCCTGCGCCGCGCCGATCCAGCTGTCGTCGTCGACCTTGTTGGCCACCAGCAGCACCTTGCCCGACTGCCCCGACTCGCGGATGAGCTGCGCGATGCGCGCATCGAGGCTGGTCACGCCCGTCTGCGCGTCGACCACGAAGAGGATGAGCGACGCCGCCTGCACGCCCGCCCGGATCTGCTCCTCGATCTGCGGCGTCAGGCGGGTGAGGTCCTCGCCCGCGTCGTCGTACCGCCCGCCCTCGGCCATGTACACGCCGTAGCCGCCCGTGTCGACGATCTCGGCAAGCTTGGGCGCCGCATCGCGGGCGCGGTCGTACGGGAGGTCGGTGGGCGGCAGGATCTCCACCAGCTGCGACACGCGGTCGCGCGTCGTGCCCGGCGTCGGATCGACGATCGACACGCGGCGCCCGACGAGCCGGTTGAAGAGGCTCGACTTGCCCACGTTGGGGCGACCCACGATCGCGATCTGCGGCAGTGCCATAAGGGGCGCAGTCTACCCGAGCCCGATCACGCAAGCAGCGATTTGCCCGTCATTTCCGCGGGTTGCGAGAGTCCGATCATCTCGAGCATCGTGGGCGCGAGGTCACCCAGGCGCCCGTCGGCGCGCAGCGCGCGGCCCTTGAACGCCGCGCCCACCACCGAGCAGGGCACGGTGTAGTTGGTGTGCGCGGTGTGCGGACAATTCGCGCGCGGATCCCACATCTCCTCGGCGTTGCCGTGGTCGGCGGTCACGATGGCGCTGCCGCCGCGCGCCAGCGCCGCGTCCACGATCGCGCCCACGCACGCATCGACCACCTCGACGGCCTTCGTCGCCGCCTCGAGGCTCCCCGTGTGGCCCACCATGTCGCCGTTGGCGAAGTTCACGATGATCACGGGCTCGCAGTCGGCCGCGGCCAGGCGCGCGAGCACCGCATCGCGCACGCCCGCGGCGCTCATCTCGGGCTTGAGGTCGTAGGTGGCGACCTCCTTCGGGCTCGGCACGATCACGCGCGACTCGCCCGCGAACGGCTCCTCGCGGTAGTCGTTGAAGAAGAACGTCACGTGCGGGAACTTCTCCGTCTCGGCGCAGCGGAACTGCCGCACGCCGTGGATCGAGAGCCACTCGCCCAGGATGTGCTTCATCTTCGCGGGGCGGCGGAAGACGACCTCGACGGGGAGGCCGGTCTCGAACTCGGCGAGCGTGGCGAAGTACAGGTCGCCGAGCCGCGCCCCGCGGTCGAACCCGCCGACCCCGGGCTTCGCGGCCTCGACCGCCCTCCACGCGGCATCATCGAGGACGAACGCCTTGGTGATCTCGCGAGGCCGGTCGCCGCGGAAGTTGAAGAAGAGGACGGCGTCGCCCGGCTTGATGCGGCTGGCGGCGATCGCGTCGGCCGACGCCCCCACCCGGGTGGGCAGCACGAACTCGTCACCCCCCCGCGACGGGTCGCTCGGCGCGGCGTAGTACGCCTCGACGGCGGCGAGCGCGGTCGGCGCGGTGCGGGCGCCCGCGGACGGCGGCTCCACGCGCGTCAGGCAGTCGTACGCGGCCTGCACCCGCTCCCAGCGATGGTCGCGGTCCATGGCGTAGAAGCGGCCGACCACGGTGGCGATGGAGCCGACCCCGACCTCGGACAGGTGCGCCTCGAGGGTCGCGAGGTACCCCGGCGCCGACTGGGGCGCGGTGTCGCGGCCATCGGTGATGGCGTGGATGAAGAGGCGACCCGCGGGCACCCCCGCGCCCTTGGCGAAGTCGACCAGCGCCAGCAGGTGCGCCAGATCGCTGTGCACCTGCCCGTCCGACACCAGTCCCAGGTAGTGGAGGCTGCCGCCCGTGCGGCGGATGTGCTCCACCGCGCCCAGGAGGACCGGATGCGTGGCCAGATCGCCCCGACGGATGGCGTTCGTGATCCGCATCAGCTCCTGGTCGACGATGCGCCCGGCGCCGATGTTCTGGTGGCCGACCTCCGAGTTGCCCATGACGGGGCCATCGGGGCCGACGGGCAGACCGACATCCTCGCCGCTCGTCCGGATGAGCGTGCGCGGATACTCGCGGGCCAACCCGGCGTCGACAGGCGTGTCGGCGCGCAGCACCGCGTTGGTTGCATCGCGTCCACGGTGCGGCGACTGCCCCCAGCCATCGCGCACGATCAGCACGCACGGCACATTCCGAAGGACCGTCTCGGGGTTCGCGTCGGGACTCGCATGGGCGCTCACATGGGAACTCATGCCGCAAGCCTAGCGCGATTCCGCTTGTGCGCGACGGGAAGCATGGCTACTCTCCCCGCACCGCATATGGCTGGTGCGACCAAGGCAACCCCGATGACGACGAAGATGAAGGGCTCGGACGAGACCTCGCCCGACACGCGCACGCTCCGCGAGCGCTACGACGAGGTGCGCGCGCGCATCGCCGCCGCCGCCGACAAGTCGGGCCGCCGCGCCAGCGACATCGTGCTCGTCGCCGTCACCAAGTACGCCTCCATCGAGGACATCCGCGAGCTCGTGAGCCTCGGCCACGCCGATCTCGGCGAGAACCGCGTGCAGCAGCTGGTGCAGCGCGCCGCCATCATCGAGGAGTTCAACGGCCGCCGCTCCGAGCGCGGAGCCAAGGTCGCGCCGGTCCGCTGGCACATGATCGGCTCCCTCCAGCGCAACAAGGTCAAGCAGGCGGTCGACACGGTGCGGCTCATCCACTCCGTCGACTCGCTGCGCCTGGCCGAGGAGCTCCAGGAGTACGCCGAGGAGCGCGGCAGCGCCCCCGGCGGCGACAAGTACGGCCCCGTCGATGTCCTCGTCGAGGTCAACGTCGCCGGCGAGCGCTCCAAGCACGGCTGCGCCCCCGCCGCGGCGCGGCACCTCGTCGACATGATCGACACCATGGTCGCCCTCCGCCCGCGCGGGATCATGTGCATGGCGCCCAACACGGGCAGCGTCGACGACGCGCGGCGCACCTTCACCCGCTGCAAGGAGATCTTCGACGAGATCCGCGCCATCGGCTCCGGCGGCGAGCGCTTCGACATCCTCTCCATGGGCATGAGCGGCGACTACGAGGTCGCCATCGAGTGCGGCTCCAACATGGTCCGCGTCGGCAGCGCCATCTTCGGCGAGCCGAGCCCGGACGGCGAGGGCGTGACCGGCGGCCCGACCGAGGGCGGCGACGAAGAGTAGACCGCCCCGACAACCGAGCATCTGTTCCGAACGCGCGCGCTCCCTCCGACAGTGCGCGTGTTCGCTTTTGGGAGAGGTCCAGGGTCAGCGCTTGCGCGGCTTCGCAGCCTTCGCCGCCGTGCGGGGACCGGACTTCTTCTTCTTCGCCGGCGCGCGCCTGCGTGCCGGCTTCTTCGGCACGCTCGACAGGCTGTCGATCGAGACGACCGTGCCCTCGGGAAACCTCGCCGACACGACGAGCTCGCCTCCGAGCGCCTCGATGTAGCGCCGCAGCGTGCTCAGGTACATGTCGGCGGCGCTCTCGATCTTCGACACGCTCGCCTGCCCGAGCTCGAGCTTCGCGGCGACGGCGACCTGCGTGTGGCCGACCGCCTCGCGGATGTCCGACAGCCGCAGGCGCGACATGGTCTCGCGGACGCGGGCGTCCACGCGTGCACGCGCCTCGGGGGACATCGTCGCCTTGAGTTCGGACCACTTCATCAGCTTGTACTCAGCCGTCATGGATGCTTCCTTCCGTCGTTGGATCCGCCGCCCTCGCGGCCGAGCCGGTGCAGGTGCTCTGCGAACCCGATCCTCCCATCGATTATTCTCTTTGATGCATATGCGTCAAGGAGAATACCCGTGGATTCGACTCCCGGTGATTTGGCCCTCGGGGATCCGCCGACGGCGTCGGGCGAACGGCCGACGGTCACGGCGGAAACGGGCGTTTCCCGCGACCATGCAGGCGCCCGCGGAAACGCACGACCCAAGCGGAAGCGCCGCACGGGTACCGCTTCCGCCGGCGCCGGTGCACGGCGCCCGCTGAATGGCCGCGGGGAAATCCGGCGGCTCCGCGGGATCGCCCGGATCCACCGCTACCGTGGTCGCGCATGCAGCTCGTCTATGTCGACGAATCGGGGGATCCGGGCGGACCCACGCCCGCCGCGCTCGCGCAGGGCACGAGCCGTCACTTCATCCTCAGCAGCGTGGCGATCGACGAGGGGGACTGG